>CANGVZ010000056.1 GCA_947457285.1 Flavobacteriales bacterium
AATGAGGCGTTAATTCGCGAGGTAAAAACGGGTGCTCAAGATGACGAATATATTCACATCAAGAAGGGATTGAAAGAAGGAGAAGAGGTGATAACTGGGCCTTATGAAGAAGTTGCAAAAAGATTGAAGAACAAGGATAAGGTTAAAAAGGAAGAGCAGAAATGATCTTGTGCATAGAGACTTCAGCACTTAATTGCTCCGTGGCCTTATTCGATGGTGCGCGGCTTGTGGATGTCATTGAGTCAAAAGATGCGAGTTACACGCACTCCGAAAAACTGCACGTTTTTATCCAGGATATTCTAAGTAAAAATGATATTTCTTCAAATCAATTGACCGCCGTGGCGGTGAGCAGTGGCCCAGGTTCCTACACGGGACTGCGCATTGGCGTGTCCGCCGCTAAAGGTCTTTGTTATGCGTTGAACGTTCCATTTATTTCTGTTTCCACTCTTGAAGCTTTGTTTGTGCGTCAAAAAAACGCAAGTTCTCATACCTTTTTCCTTCCCATGATTGATGCGAGAAGACGGGAAGTTTACATGCAGAAGTTTGATAGAAGTGGCGCAGCATTAAGCCCTGTCGAGGCCGTTGTTTTGGATGAGGTTTTTTTTGAAAAATGTGAATCCAACTCCGTCATCTTTGGAGACGGCGCGGATAAGTTTAAGGATATTGTGCCGCCTCATGTGGTGCTCATCGAGGGAGTCTTTCCAAGCGCGTCCATGCTCGGTGAATTGGCATACGAGAAGTTTATTCAAAATAAATTCGAAGATACCGCGTATTATGAGCCTTTCTATCTGAAGGATTTTGTGGCAGGCACGCCCAAAAAATCTGTTTTAGATTAGATTTTATATCTTTGATTCATGCGTTTGATATTGTTTATTTTGGTTTTGGGATGTGTGCTCGTTTGCGCTGGTTGTCGCGACAGAGAAGCGCTTATTCCAGTAGTCGATGTGAATATCAACATCAATATTAATGAGCCCCAATTTTTTGATTTATCTATTCCGACGGGCTACGCTTATGTAGTGGGAGGTAGTAGGGGAATCATCGTTTATAGACTCGGTGAAAATGAGTTTATCGCATTAGAAAGACACAGTCCCCACAACGTAGAAGACAATTGCCAGGTATTCGTAAAAGAGGATGGGCTCCTAATCGAGGATCCGTGTTCTGGATCTCAATGGTTGATCACCGACGGTTCGATTGTGAATGGACCTACTGCGTTCGCACTCAGGGTTTACAATACAACTTTTAGCGCTCCAATATTGACGATTTACAACTAAATCGGGTTATACGAATTGGTGTTTTTTGACCATTAAGTGAATTTTTGTGCGCATGAATGAAACTTATTCAGGTATGAGTACGTTGAAATACCTGAATACAGTTTACTATGAAACCATTCTATTTTCTCTTGGTTGTTATTGTTTCGGTTGGAGTTTCGTGCGGAGAAATTTCGAACAAGGAAAGAATAGCAAACGCTCCAGGTCCCAACGACTCCGTTTTTGCCGTTCAAAATGGCCCTTTTCATTTTAGTATGAAACTACCAAAAAGAATGGTAGAAGAAAATATGCCCATAATCTTATTTAAAGAAAACACGGGCGATCTCGTGATTTCGGTTGGAGAGTCAATCCACTTGAAAATTTCTCAGCAGATAAAAGACCTAAGCGTTTTAGCGAATGATGTTATGAGCTTAAACTCTGATGTATATACTTTTGAAAAAGTCGAGCAGAGCGGAGGAGAGTTTATCTATAAGCAGTCTTTGCCTGATAGTACGTTCGGATCTTATCATTACAAGGCAATGATTTCCAATACTGACTTGCCTTATTTCGTAGAAACGGATGAATCTCGCTCTTACACCAAGGCAGACATAGATGTGATTAGAAAAATTGCACAGTCTTTAGCTCCTCTATAGAGGCTTTTCCTGACACAGCTCGATAAGCACGTCGTTACTGTCTTTTGGATGCAAAAATGCGATGAGTTTATTATCCGCCCCGTCTTTGGGTGTCTCATGAATCATTTTATATCCAAGGCCCATTAATCTTTTGATTTCGGCATTGATGTCGGATACATCAAAGGCGATGTGATGAATTCCTTCTTTGTTTTTTTCAAGAAACTTCGCTATGGCGCTGTCTTCGCGCGTTGCCTGTAGTAATTCGATTTTATTTTCTCCTGTTTTAAAAAAGGAAGTGAGCACACCCTCACTCTCTACTGCCTCTTGCTTGTAAGGAGCAACGCCCAAAACGTCCGTAAAAATTTTATTCGAGGCTTGGATGTCTTTGACGGCAATTCCGATATGTTCAATTTTATTCATCATCGATTGTATTTGCGCATTTCTTTTCCCCATAGTTGAGGCTTTGAGCCTGATGCGTCCTTGCCAACACACTTGCGGTCGGCTGTTTTGTCCAAAAACATAACTTTCAGTGATATGATAAGAATGCGGTGCTCACTGCTGAAGTAATTTAAAGTTGATTTTCCGTTGAAATCTGGATATAAATTTAGAATTGGGGTTTCGATACTTGGCATAAAATATAAACCAGGATCAGCTTTCCATCCTATTCCAAGTTTGTAATGAAGCTGAAATAGCATGGGGTCTGGGAACTGTTGAGGAATTGCACCATAGAATCCACTTTGACTTCTATTAGATAGAATTCTATAATCGAAGTTGACGCCAAGTGAATTGTGCAACCAAACTCGATCTGCTACTTGAACAATATTCGACGCATTAAAAAATGCTCCAACAAATGATTCAGAAAACGTTGCGCGATTGGTGGTTTCAACTAGCGCCGAACCATTGGATACGACCCCAGCAAATTGCTCTTTACCGCGCAGCATTTTGAAGTGAATTCCATAATCAAAATGGTGAATGAGGTATAGATCCTCTACGAATTTATGCCTTCCGACTTCAGCGTAAAAGCCGATACGCGACCCTGGATCAAATCTGCCAGAGTAAATAGTATCGTTGCTCAGTTCGCCTTCACCACGTAGTGTTTCGAAACGATTACCGCTAACACCGGGCATGAGCGTAATGCCTGGGGCAAACTGCCATCCTCTTTTGAGATAGGCGTTTTCACCATAAAGCTTTGCTTTTTGACGTGAAGATTGCCCCCAGCCCAGGATGGGCGAAATCAAAAGAAATAAAAGCGCGATCTTATTCATGACTTGCAAGTTGAGACTTTTAATTCAACTTCACTAAGCCTTCAATTATTGTTTACTAACCGCAGGATATTCGTTTCTATTTCCTCACTATCCCAAATGTCGAAAATATCAGGTCTGTCCATTACTTTTTTCATGATTTCATCCTGCTCAATGCCGTTTTGCAGGGCTTCTGCGTAGGGAATATGAGAGAAGCTCACCTGAGAGTAAAGTGGAAGCCAGAGGTCTGGATACTTTGCAGAGAAACGGGCTTCAATTTTTTTCTGAAGTAAAAAGCGCTCATCTGCTGTTTTATCACGCATCTCGATGTAGTTTCTTAATGCTAATTGAAGAATAGCATCTCCGGCGGGTTTGCGCAAGCGGGTATAAGCCTTAAACATTCCAGTCCAGTCGTCGCTAAACTCATCCATAAGTTGCGATAATACAGTGCAATCCTCGAAGCCAGCATTCATGCCTTGGCCATAGAAGGGAACGATAGCGTGCGCCGCGTCTCCCATCAAGCATATCTTATCTTGGTAGTGCCAAGGATTGCATTTGGTCATCACTAGGCTCGCTGTGGGGTTATTTCTAAAATCTTGCAGTAGTTCTGGCATCAAAGGCACTGCGTCAGCGAAGTATTTATTGAAGAATGCCATGATTTCCTCGTCAGTGTGGAGGTTTTCAAACGCATCCTTTCCTTCAAAAGCCATGAAAAGGGTGCAAGTGAAACTGCGATCAGGATTGGGAAGGGCGATCATCATAAACTCACCTCGCGGCCAGATGTGCAAGCCATTAGGGTCCATTTGAAAGTCACCACTTGCTGAGGGTGGAATTTCTAATTCTTTATATCCATGTGATAAATACTCTTGAGAATAATCAAATCTGTCCAAGCGCTGCAGTCGGGCTCTTACGGCCGAGAAGGCACCATCAGTTCCAAATATTCTGTCGAACTGTAGTTCTTTCGTGGTGTTTTGATGAGTGTCTTGAAATACGATGGTATTCGTGTCAAGTTGAAGGTCTTTGCAAGTATGATCAAAGTAAAGCGTTACATTTTCGAATTCATCGGCGCATTTCAAGAGTGTTTGATTGAGCAAGCCGCGTGATACAGAGTATATAGCTTGTCCTTCTTTGCCGTATGGTTGGTATGAGATTTCGCCTTGAACGGAGTGCATCAATCTTCCAGTCATTGGAAGAGCGACTTTATTGATTTCGGCCTCGATTCCAGCCCCCTTGAGGCCCTTCCAGCCGCGCTCGCTAAGTGCAAGGTTGATAGACTTTCCCTGAACGATTTTTACTTTACGAATATCGGATCGTCTGTCGAAGACATGGACCTCATGTCCTTTCTTGGCGAGATATACAGCCCAGAGGCTGCCCACGAGCCCGCCACCGACTATTGCGAGACGTTCTTTTTTCATATTGCTTCGAGAGCTTGTTTTAAATCATTAATCAAATCTTCTTCATCTTCCACTCCAACACTTAGGCGTAGCAAACTATCTACTAAGCCGGTTTTGATTCTCTCTTCTCTAGGTATGGATGCATGAGTCATGGATGCAGGGTGCCCGACGAGCGACTCAACACCACCGAGGGATTCTGCAAGTGAAAAGACTTCTAGGTTTTGTGCCAGTTTGGATGCCTCTTCAAAAGAATCAGACTTCAGGGTGAATGATATCATTCCTCCAAAATCTTTCATTTGTTTTTTAGCCACCAGGTGGTTGGGGTGATCCTCAAAACCTGGCCAGTATACTTTTCCAACTTTTGGATGCGACTTCAGGAACTTGGCCACTGCTGCGCCATTGCTGCAGTGCGCTTTCATTCTAAGGTGTAGGGTTTTTAATCCTCTTAATACTAAAAAACTATCCATCGGTCCTGGAGTAGCTCCGCATGAGTTGGCGATAAATGCGAGTTGTTCATACAGGCTATCGTTATTGGTCATTAAGGCACCCATCACGACGTCGCTGTGTCCGCCCAGGTATTTAGTGGCGCTGTGCATTGCAATATCTGCTCCCATATCGAGGGGATTTTGCAGATAAGGAGAAGCAAATGTATTGTCGACAAGAGTAATGAGGGAGTTGATCTTCGCGATAGCCACAAGCTCCTGAATATCGATGATTTTCATCATCGGATTCGTTGGCGTTTCGAGCCAAAGCATTTTTGTTTTCGAATTGATTTTGCTCTTCACTAAATCCAAATCATGCATATCGATGAAATGAAAGACGATGCCATAGTTGGCAAACACCTTTGTAAACATGCGATAGGTGCCGCCGTATAAGTCGTCTGTAGCAATCACTTCATCGCCAGGGCGAAGCAGCTTTATCACGGCGTCTGCTGCGCCCATACCACTTGAAAAGCACAGCCCGTGTTTTGCGTTTTCTAGCGCTGCAAGGCATTTCTCCAAGGCTACACGTGTGGGGTTTTTGCCTCTTGCATATGCATATCCTTTATGCTGACCAGGGGCTTCCTGCACGTAGGTAGAGGTTTGGTAGATTGGAGTCATGATGGCTCCTGTGGTGGGGTCAGGCTCTTGTCCGGCATGGATGGCCTTGGTTCCAAATTTCATATTGATTTTTTACTTCTTTGTTCTTTGCGATGAGCTATATATGTGCGAATCACAATCACTGTTGTGACCACAATAAATCCTAAGACAATGTACTCGACGTAGTGTTTAATATCAGGGAATTGATTGCCCAAAAAATATCCAATCAGACTAAGTGAAAAGATCCATAAAGCACCACCGATAAAATTGAAGAGCATAAAGGTTTTGAAGTCCACCTTAATCACGCCTGCCAATATGGGTGCGAAGGTTCGAATGATGGGGAGAAAACGCCCCAAAACAAGCGTTTTTCCGCCATGTTTTTCATAAAATGAGCGGGTAACATCCACGTATTTCTTTTTGAAAAACATCGACTCATTTCTTTCAAAAACAGGCGGACCGACTTTCATGCCGAAATAGTAACCGAAAAGGCTGCCAGCCACCGCCGCTCCAAACATGGACAATGAAAGGGTGGTAATGCTAACGTCCAATAGCTCCGGTTGTGTGCTGCAGATTAGACCGGCTAAAAATATCAGGGAGTCGCCAGGAAGAAAGAAGCCAAAGATGATTCCGTTCTCTGCAAAGACTATCAATAGGATAAGAACCAACCCACCGTATTGTATGATGGTTTCCGGGTTGGTAAGACTCTTTATAAATTCCCAAATTTCCATTGAGCGCAAGGTAGTCAGAAACCATTATTCACAACAAAAATCTAACTGATATTGCTCAGGCCCAAACCTTCGTGCCTTCAGAACAATTGGCGCAGATGTCAATGCTCTTTCTGTTGGTAAATAGCTGTTTTCTAAAGCTTTGGTAGACAGAGGATTTCCATATTTCCGAAAATCTTAATTCTTGCAAATCGCCCATTTGATGTTTGGCATCTTTATCAAAACAGCATGGCACCACTTTTCCATCCCAAGTGATAACGGCTCCCATCCACATGCGTTTGCACTCGTCTTGAAGCTCATTCTTAATTTTATAGCTTCCATCCGAATTACGTGTATATCGACTATACTTTTCAATGGTCGGGATGAGCGGATGTTGATCTCGTGGATCATATACCTGAGCTGTTTTGAAACGCAATTCGTCAACTCCTAGCTCGTGCGCTAGTTTTTTTACATCGTCTATTTGATGTTCATTGGGCTTCACCACCAAGAATTGAAATATCACGAATGGTTTTTTTGAACCCAGTTTCTTCTTGGCTTCAATAAGATTGCGCGTTCCATTGATTACTTTTTCCAGATCACCATTTACTCGATATTGTTCGTAAACATCTTGGGTAGTACCATCAATGGAAATGATGATTCTATCTAAACCCGACTCTACGGTTTTGATAGCATTTTTTTCATTTAAAAAATGAGCGTTGGTGCTAGTTGCGGTATATATTTTTTTCTTAGAAACTAATGATGTTAATTCAAAAATTTTAGGGTGTATAAATGGTTCGCCTTGAAAATAAAAGTTGACGTATCCTACATGTGTTGAAAGCTCATTCATCCAAATATTGAGATGCTCAGATTTGAGGTTTCCGGTGTCTCTTGTGAATGATCTCAGACCCGATGGACATTCGGGACAACCAAGATTACAAGCCGTTGTAGGCTCTATGGAGAGGGTATAAGGAAGCCCCCAGACGATGGGTCTTTTAAACCACTTTGTCAAATAAAACGACAACCATAGCGCAAGGAGATTTAGAACCTTGGCAGGAGACGTTTTTGACAAGATGTTCAATTTATCTCTAGTGGCTGCATTCATATTTATGAAAAAAAACCGAGGTTTTGATTACTCTTGTAGTAATTCTTCAAAATTAAACGTCTTCACCTTGACCAAAACGAAAGTTATGAAAAGATTTTATCTCACATTGATTGGGGCATTGTTTAGCCTTCTTTCATTTGCCCAAATAAACGTTTCGGGAAGAACAATTGACTTAGACACGGGTGAGCCGCTTGCATTCGTGGCAGTGTTTGCAAAGGGAACACAAAATGGAGGCTACTCTGACATTGATGGATACTTTTCATTGTCAAACGTCACTAAAGGTGCCACCATCGTCTTTCATTATGTGGGCTATGAGCCACAAGAAATTGTTTGGAATGAGTCCGCCGTAAGAACGGTTCGACTAAAGTCTGTGCAAAAAACATTGGCAGAGGTTGTGATCAGACCTGGGGAGAATCCAGCAGAGAGGATTATCAACCGAGCAATTGAAAATAGGGAGAGAAATAATCCCGAACGTTCATTCGGTTTTACCTACGATAGCTATAACAAATTGTATTTTGACTTGGTTCCTGATACCGCAACCAGCGCATGGAAGCAAATGCAAAAGGATCCTGAGACCATGAAGGAGGTAAAGCAGTTTGAGAAAATGCACTTATTTCTTATAGAAACGGTAAGTCAGCGGAAGTTTTTACCACCGAATAATAGCGAAGAAAAAATTGTTGCAACTCGAGTTTCGGGGTTGCAAAATCCTGATTTTGCGCTCTTGGGTACGCAACTTCAATCCTTCAGTTTCTATGGTGATTATGTGGAAATTTTATCAGCAAAATATCTCAGTCCGTTGACCAAAGGGTCTCCTAAGAAATATCTCTTTATTATCGAAGATACCACCTATATCAATGCCGATACGGTTTTTACGATTTCATTTCGTCCCAGGAAAGGAAAGAATTTCGAGGGCATGAAAGGGCAGTTGTTTATCAATACGGATGGGTACGCTTTGCAAAATGTGATTGCGGAACCATTCGAACAAACCGAAGGTTTGAATATTAAGATACAACAGCAGTACGAGAAGATAGACGGCAAGGCATGGTTTCCAGTTCAGCTTATTTCTTATTTGAATATGCCCATTCAAATTCCTGGGATGTCAACGCTTGGCGAGGCAAGATCATACATGCAAAATATCCAGCTCAACCCTACACTGAGGGCAAGAGACTTTACTCCGGTGACTTTAATGATGGATAAATACGCTTTTGCTCAACCAGACAGTGTTTGGAGAAAATTTAGACCGTATGATTTGGATTCTCTAGACTTGGAAACGTATCGCGTGATTGATAGTGTAGGGGAGGCTGAAAATCTTGACGCAAAGATTGGTATCATTTCTTCGTTGGCTTCCGGAAGAATCCCAATTGGGCCAGTGGACATTGATTTGTTGCGTTTGCTGAGGTTTAATGAATATGAAGGTTTGCGATTGGGATTAGGTTTAAGGACCAATGATAAAGTATCACCGTATTATTCTATCGGAGGGTATTGGGCTTATGGCTTTAGAGACGAGCGAATGAAGTATGGCGGAGACCTCCAAATCAATCTATATCGTAAGCGCGATGTATGGCTTAAATTCATCTACGAGAACGACGTACGCGAAGTAGGTGGCAATCAAATCGAACGACCTCAACAAGGCTTTATCATGCCTAATATCTATCCCATTTTCGTCAACAGAATGGATAGATATGAAAAATATGAGGCACGCTTGAATGGTAGGGCAATACGCAATTTTACACTTACCGCATTTGCAAAC
>CANGVZ010000057.1 GCA_947457285.1 Flavobacteriales bacterium
AGTACTTCTAATATCGATTTTTTTGGCAGTCGTACCTGAAGCATCAGCGCAGAAGGACTCTCTATGGACTGGCGAGCTGAATGAAATCGCTATTCGACCCTACCAACCTGATAGTGTATGGGGTAGCACACAATTGAACGTTGCAGATTTTATTTTTTTAGAAGAAAAAATATTACTCCTTGTCTACGAAAAAGAACTGCGCTGGAAATGTCAAGAAGAAGGCTCAAAGACCTTGTACAGCGGCGCACGTTGTATTCTTTTAGACGAAACAGGCGAGGAGCTGGCTCATTCCTGTAGAATTGACCAAGAAGTGGAACACTTTGATGGTTCCTTTCTTCAGGGCGTATATATCAAGGCAAGAAATGGCAGATTAAAAGTAGTTATTGAAGATGATAGGGTAGAACTCTCGGAAGTTGCGAATAATGATTTCCTTCAATATGTTCAACCATACATAGATTCCGTGGGAGGTTGGGTCTTCGTGAGCACTTTCGACGAATATTATCCCTCATTTAAATATGCACTTCTCAATCCCGAAAAAGGCGATCAAAAATTACTCTGTTCAATTGAGGATACATTTGGAATGGAGTTGTTTCGAAGTGAGTACAAATACCTCGATCCTCGACAGCGCATGGAAGTGAATCAACTTGCGATGGACTTAAACATGGATAAAAAGGTGATTGCTGCCTATGCACGAGGATTTCATCACTCTATGTATTTTGAGACACCCTACGCGCCTGCCTTTCTCACAAAACAAAGCGCACTCATCTTTGATCATTATAATGATTCCGTATTTGAATTCAATTTTCAGGGTGAAATGCATCGGTCATTTCATATCAACTATCACAAGTCTCAAAAGAATTTCAAATGGAAACGAAAGGTTTTACACGATTCAGTCTCAAACCGATATTTTACTTTATACTCCAAAGGATCCTCTGTTTTTATTTGTGAAATTCACATGGACGGATCTGGACTTGGGGATTCAAAGCAATTGTTTCATCCTTATCCAGAGGAGATTCAAGTTTCAAATGGTGATGTCTATTACATCTACAGACCTTTCGAAAGCACCCAAAAAAGATATCTTTATAAGGAGCCGATATTCAAAGAAAGTTTGGATTGAGTTAGGATATTTGTTTCAAGAAGTTTATACCTTTGAACAAAACCTTTACTATGAGAATCCGAGTCATTGCTATGCTGATTGTGCTTATTTGCGCAAATACTAGGATTTTATCCCAAACAGAAAATTCAGCTTTTTCAATCACAGGTCACGGACTTGGAACTACGTTTAGCACCGATTATCAGGCCATCGGCATTAATCCTGCGAACCTTGATATCGCATCACAATTTGAAGGGCGTCGCTATGCATTAGGCTTTTCAGAAATTGGAGCATCTTTTTATTCAGGAATCTTATCGAAAACGGATATTAGGAAGAACTTGTTCGGAGGTAATTTTGATCAGTTGTCGAGAGAAGAAAAGGCAGCATATGCGCTAGAATTTGCTCAAGAAAATAACGCGTTGGATTTGGATATCATGTCAACAGGTTTTAGCATTCAAACCAACAAAGCTGGTAGTTTTGCTTTTTCGGTAAGGGATAAAATAGACTACTATTCAAAGCTAGGGCCTCAAGTGTCAGATTTGTTGTGGCTCGGAAATACCTCTGATTATTTCTCTCAATATGTTCTTTCAACAGGAGACACCATCAATGGTTATCCCAATATATCTCCCGATAGTTTGGCTTTAATTGTACAAGGTTTGAACTTGGATAACCCTCAGTCAATCGGTGAAATCACCAGAGGAACATCACTTCGCTTCAGTTGGGTGAGAGAATTTAATTTGTCTTATGGTAAACTATTATTATCAACTGAGGATTTTAAAATCTATGGAGGTGTGGGGCTCAAGTTGTTGGTTGGTCAAGGCTATATGGAGATAGAAAATGACAATGGCAAGGCTGAGGGATTTAGCGCGCTTTCTCCAATATTCAATATCGACTACTCTGAAATTTCAGAAAATAATCCTTCTGCGTTACCCGATGATAAGAAACTCAAACCTGTTGGGTTAGGTTATGGCTTCGATCTTGGCGCGACCATCGTGGTCAAAGACAAGCTTTATTTTAGCGCCGCTGTCACAGATATCGGCTCTATGACTTGGGATGGCAATGTATATTCTCTAAAGGACGTTGTTCTTACGAATTACATATCCTCAGGTATTGAGAATTTGCAGCTCACGGAGCAACTCGAGGCACTCAACGGTGGTGATGGCTTGGTAGAGTGGGAAGGACAGGGTTCGGTTACAACCAAGCTTCCTGCGATGATGCGTGGTGGAGTTTCGTTTATTTTCAATAGTAAGTTTAAGGCAGGCGTGGATATTGTCAATTCATTAAACAATGAAGTAGGCTCATTAGAAAAGGCCAACATTGCCTTTGGGGGCGAGTTCAGTCCGTTAAAGTGGCTTCACTTCAGCGCGGGCTATATGACGGGAGGGAATTATTTGCGCAAAATTCCTGCTGGAATTCGTTTTACACCAGGCAATGGCAAGTATGAGATTGGTTTTGCTTCGCGGGATTTGATTACTTTCTTTACGGATAATCAACCCACTGTTTCCCTCGCTATGGGATTCTTGAGATTTAGATTCTAGAATTAAGTCCAGTGATTAACACAATTTTGGAAGGCCACGTATGTGGCCTTTTGTTTTTTTACGTTTACCTTCGAACAAACCAAATAAATATGTTCACTTCACGAAATCTCTTTGCGGCCATTCTTTCGATTATGGTCTTAGCCATCACCGTTCTAGCCCTATTAGGCATTTGGGGCTTAATTGAATGGTCGTATGTACAAAAGTATTTTTGGAAAAGCGTTCAGTCGCTAGTTGTCTTATTGATCAGCGCCGTGGTCATTTACTTAATTCAACAAATGTTTCACAAAGACCCTCCTGTTCAGGATAGAACAAGAGCGGATATTTAATGTTATAAATTCAATGAAATTTTCAATTATTACAATATTCTTGTCACTTCAAATGTGGAGTTGCACTGGTCAACCCTCGGCCAGTGTTTCAAACACGAAGGTGAGTCAAGATGAAATTATTAAATCTATGGATAGTTTAGAAGTGGCCACGTTAGGGGCCGGTTGTTTTTGGTGTGTAGAAGCAATTTTCCAAGACATCAAAGGTGTAAAGAAAGTAGAAAGCGGTTATAGCGGCGGATCCGTTAAAAACCCGAGTTACAAGGAGGTTTGTAATGGAACCACGGGACACGCTGAGGTAGTTCAGGTTACATTTGATCCTAAAGAAGTTTCTTTCGCAAGCATTCTTGAGGTTTTCTTTTCTACGCATGATCCGACTACCCTCAATCGTCAAGGCGCAGATGTGGGGACTCAATATCGCTCAGCAATTTTTTACCATAGTGAGGAGCAAAAACGCGTGGCAGAGCTCGCCAAGCAAGCCGCACAAGCCAGTGGAGACTGGTCCAATACCATTGTCACAGAAATCACTGCATACACTAATTTTTACAAGGCTGAGGATTACCATCAGGATTATTATAATCAAAATGGAACGCAGCCTTACTGCCAGATTGTGATTACTCCGAAGATTGATAAATTCAAAAAGAAATTCGCCTCCTTATTGAAGGAAGAAGTAAAGTGATAAAAGAAACCTCGAAAGAGGTTTTTTTTTGCTTTTATCTTTCCCGTTCTCTTTTCTCTTACATTCGTGATGAAATGAGGGTTACAACCTATCTTTGGTTTTTAGCGTCATTCATATATGAACTTACGGAGGAAGCTTACTTTTCTAATTTCAGTTGCTTTTTTGCTGAGCATCTTCGATGCCGGTGCTAGTGATTTTTCTTTCGTGGAAAATAAAGGCCAATGGCCTTCGGATGTGCGTTTTTCTACTGATATAAAGGGAGGAAAGGTCTTTCTCAAGAAGGATGGCTTTCGTTTTCATTTCTACGATTTATCTGGAATTTCCCGCATTCACAACGAGGGAGGCTACCCCAAGAAAGGGGAGGAGAAGGCGAAAGGGCATGTTTTCGACTTCGTATTCTTTGACGCCAATTCAGAACCTCTTGTATATGGCAGCAAGGTCAAGGCCACGCGTTACAATTACTTTTTAGGAAATAAAAAGGAAAATTGGGGTAGAGGCTGCAGAGCTTATCAAGAAGTGGTTTATCAAAATGTTTATTCTCAAATCGATCTGCGATATTACGCAACTGATTTTTCGTTGAAATACGACTGGATTGTTCGTCCTGGCGGTAGCCCTGAAAAAATAATGTGGCAATACCGAGGCGTAGGTCAGCCAAAAATTGAAAACGGAAGACTAATCATTACTACTTCGATAAACGAAGTGATAGAGCAAAAACCAATTGCCTATCAAATTGTAGATGGTGTGAAAGTATTAGTGCCATGTGATTTTGTTTTAATAAACGGGAAGGTTCGTTTTTCTTTTCCAAAAGGATTTGATCATTCCCGCGAGTTGATTATTGATCCAGAGTTGATTTTCTCGACATATTCCGGAAGTTCCGCAGATAACTTTGGTTATACCGCCACATATGATAGCGAAGGAAATTTGTATAGTGGAAGCAGTGCCTTTGGTCAGGGATACCCAACGAGTGTCGGTGCTTACCAAACGATTTGGGCCGGAGGTGACGGACAGTTTCTTCCCGGAACGGATATAGCAGTTTCAAAATATAGCAGTGATGGCTCACAAATGATTTGGAGCAGCTTTCTCGGTGGGCCGCATGATGAGTTGGTGCATAGTCTCGTTTGCAATGCTGATGACGAGGTCATTATTTACGGAACCACCAGCAGTCCTACTTTTCCAACCACCACTGGAGCTTTTGATACCTCATTCAATGGAGGCACTATGTTCGCGCCTCAGGGAGTGGGGGTTGAATACGTAAATGGGAGTGATATCATTATTTCGAGATTTAGTTTGGACGGAAGCGATTTGGAGGCGAGTACATTTATTGGGGGCACAGCGAATGACGGAGTCAATACTGCGGCGGCCTTAAAATTCAACTATGCCGACGAATTCCGCGGAGAAATAGATATAGATGAGAATGGAAATATTTTAATAGCGAGTTGCACCTTTTCGTCAAATTTTCCGATTCTCGGAGGCTTTCAACCTGTGATCGGTGGTGGTTTGGATGCTTGTGTTTTCAGCTTGAATCCCGGATTGACGAATATCAATTGGAGTACATTTTATGGCAGTGCTGGACAAGAATGTGCGAACAGTATCGCATTTAATGATGCTGGCGAAATATATATCTGCGGTGGAACCACTAGCACAGGATTGAATGTTCCCTTGGGTGCATACAACAATGCTTATCTTGGAGGATCGAGCGATGGTTATATCGCTCGCTTTTCATCAAACGGAAGCACGCTCTTGGGAGCTACATTCTTTGGTTCGGAGGAGTATGATCAAATCTACTTCGTAGAGGTCAATGAAAATCAAAATGTAAATATTTACGGTCAAACGCTGGCCGACGATTCGGAGTTGATTATTAATGCAGCTTGGGGTCAGCCCAACAGTGGAATGGTAATTAGCGAATTTGCCCCGGATCTTACATCACTGCTTTGGTCTACGGTTTTTGGAACTGGAACTGGGCGTTGTAATCTTTCTCCAGCCGCCTTTACCGTAGATGTGTGCGGCAAGATTTATCTCAGTGGTTGGGGCGGAAACACCAATACATCAACCAACCCAAATACAGCATCAACGACGGGGCTGCCGATTACCGCCGACGCATTTCAATCTACCACTGACGGAAGCGATTTTTATCTGCTCGTAATTGAGTCTGATGCAAGTGATATCGTTTATGGTTCTTTCTTTGGTGGAAATATCAGTCAAGAACACGTGGATGGCGGAACGAGTCGATTTGATAAGCGAGGTGTAATCTATCAAAGTGTTTGCGCAGGCTGCGGCAGCAATGATGATTTTCCAATCTTTCCTCCTGGCAATGTGGTGAGTGCGGTCAACGGCTCGGGTAATTGCAATAATGGTGTTTTCAAGTTCGATTTTCAATTGCCATTGACCATCGCAGATTTTCAAGTACCTCAAACCATTTGTATCAATCAAGCATTTCAGGTGGATAACCTCAGTCAGTTTAGCCAGAGTTTCGAGTGGGATTTTGGTGGAGAGTTTCAGAGTACTTTGTTCGAGCCGTCCTATACATTCCAGAACCCAGGCACGTATGAGATAGAGTTGGTAGTTTTTAATCCGAATACATGCAATCAGACAGATACGTTGCGCCGCATTGTAGATGTTATTGCGCCGCAATCTTCTTCTTTAGACGGAGTAGTGGCCTGCAATGATGATCCCGTATCTATTGGGCCTGTTGATTCTGATCCGTCGGCGCTATATGAATGGACGCCGGCCACATTTTTGAGTGATTTGAATGATCCCAATCCATTGTTTATTCCCGGTGAGTCTACAGAGTATGTATTGCTCGTTCGCTATGGGGCTTGCACAGATACGATCCGTCAAAATGTCGAGGTTATTGACTTATCATTGATTGCTCAGGAGGGTATTACGCTTTGTGAGCCAGGTCTCGTAACGCTCACGGTTACCGCTAGTCCCAATCCTACCAATTATACTTGGAGTCTGACAGAGGATTTTATAAATCCCTTAGCGTCAGGGCCTGCAGCTGTTTCTTTAAATTATAATGTGGTGGAGCCTAGTGTATTCTACATCAGAGCTACACTAATGGGGTGTGATGTGGTGGATAGTATTGAGGTTGATTTGGTGAGTTTCCAAACCGAGATCTTGGGGGACTTTACCGCTTGTGCAGGAGATGAAATCAATTTGTTTGTCTTGGATCCGAACGATACATTCGAGTATACATGGTCGCCAGGCGCATCCATTTTGGAAGGACAGGGAACTTCTTCGGTCGTCGTGATTGTTGAAGAAACAACCACATTTACTGTGGTAAGTACAACAGATGAAGGTTGCACTGCGAGTGATGAGGTATCAGTAGAAGTTAGCAATCTGGAGTCTGCATCGGTGCAATTAAGTGCATCGGCTACTGCAATCTTATCAGGACAAGAAATCACTCTCACAGCCCAACCTGCGGGATTCAATTATTCATGGCAGCCCTTTGAATTGATTGAAGGCTCTGGAAACGTTGTGGAGTCAAGGCCTCTGGAAACCACGACTTATTACGTGACGATTACTGACGGTGAATGTTCGAGACAAGATAGCTTGCGGATTACAGTAGTTGATTTTGTTTGCGGTCCTCCGTCGATATATGTGCCCAATGCATTTACTCCCAATAAAGACGGGCGAAATGAAAGGGTATTCGTTCGTGGATTGAATCTGACAAAGATTGATTTTAAAATTTATAATCGTTGGGGGGAACTGGTTTTTGAAACAACAGATATCGATCGTGGTTGGGATGGAACGTTTAGAGAAAAGGAAGTGGATCCAGCCGTCTATGTCTATTATCTCGAGGCAGAATGCATAGGAGGTGAGACGTATATTGAAAAGGGAAATATTACTGTGATACGTTGATTTGCAAATGAAAAGTAGAATTTGGATATCATGCTGTTTTGCATTGTTGGCCATTGTAAGCAATGGGCAGGATATTCATTTTTCTCAATTTTATCAATCACCTTTTTCATTGAATCCAGCCCTCACCGGAGAGTTTAGTGGCGGTCTCAGAATCATCGGGAATCAACGTACGCAGTGGAGAAGTGTAACAACGCCTTTTTCAACGATTGGTATAGCGGCGGATGGCAAGACGGATCAGTTTCCAGGAGTCGCAGCCGGTATCAGCTTCTTTAACGATCGTGCAGGTGACTCGCAATTGACAACCAATTTGATTCATCTAGCGGGAGCAAAGAAGTGGGGTGTCAATGCGGATAAAAAGGGAAACTTATCAGTAGGGTTAATGCTTGGCATCACCTCGATGAGTATTGATTATAGCGCATTGAACTATGATAATCAATGGACTGGTTTGTTTTATGATCCAGGAGCTGCTTCAGGAGAGAGTTTCGCACGTGACAGTAGAGCTTATATGAATTTTCACACGGGAGCATTTTATTCTCAAGAAGAGGTCAAAGGCACATGGGGTGCGGGGTTTAGTATTTTTAATATCACCAGTCCAGATCAGAGTTGGTTTGATCAGGCATTTGTTCGCTTGAGTCCTCGCTTCAATTTTCATGGATTTTATAGTTATAAGATTAACGAGATATGGAGAGTCGAACCAATGCTGCTTTTAATGACGCAAGCGCCACATCGTGAGTTGACTCTTGGTGCTAGGGGACATTACATCGTAAGCGACAAAGACTGGATGTATCGAAGTTTTTATGGTGGCTTGTTTGCTCGTACACGCGACGCTGGATATCTGGTGGCAGGTGTCAGATATGATAACTGGGATGTGGGATTGAGCTATGATCTCAATTTGAGCACTCTCCGCCCGGCGAGCAATAATCGAGGAGGTCTTGAAATCGGCGTTATTTACATCCTTCAGCCTCCCGCGCGAATTGGAGAAATTAAGAAAGTTTGTCCAGATTATATTTAGTGTGTAAGTATTGAGGGTCTATCTTTGAACCATGGAAATGGTAAAAAGTAAGAGTAAGTTCAATATCATCCTTGGTGTTATTGTATTGCTTGTAGTCTACAACTTGATTTATTGGTTTAGTAAGTTTTTCGTAGCCGAAGTACCAGCGCTCATGGTATCTATTTACCTCGAATTTAAAAAGAACTGGAGCATCATGGTACTACTAGAGTTTCTGGCTGTAGCATCTATATTCGTTGATACCATTAGCAACTACGATACATTGGTGAAGAATATCCGCCGTTTTCGATTTTCGGCGATGGTACTTTTAACTGCTGCGTTTATCGCCCGTTTTATCATCGGCATGATAGACCTCTACGTGGGAGGAGGACTAGAATAAATTTACAAACCGAACATTTGTTCGGCTGCCTGAAATGGCGTAATCTTTTTCTCGCTCAGTTGTTGTCTTACTTCTCTTAGCTTGCTTTGAAAATCTGGATTTTCGAAGTATTTGTTAAGAATCAGATCTTTGATATTGTCTTCCATCCATTGCACATCTTGTTGGTCTCTTAGTTGCTGCAACAGTCCACGTTCTTTAAACCAGCGATGATGCTCTTGA
>CANGVZ010000058.1 GCA_947457285.1 Flavobacteriales bacterium
TAACAAACGCCCTAGGAAACGACAATAGCTTTGCCGCCAAATTAATTATTTGTTTCCAAAGTGTTAACTCTCTTCAAGAGCTTTGCGCTCACCACAATCCTACTCATATTCGCAGTGAATATGACCAGTGCCAACGATACCATTCCTAAGGCAAAAGAATCCAAATGGTTTGATAAGGTACAGATTAGAGGCTATGTACAAGTGAGATACAACCGTCTATTCGAAACCAATCCAGACCTCGGGTGTGAACAATGCGACCGATCTTGGGGCGATAACTCAGGGTTTTTCATTCGCCGCGCCCGTATTATTTTCTTTGGTCAGCTCTCCCCGCGCGTCTACATGTACATCCAGCCGGATTTCGCAAGCTCCGTATCTAGCTCAAGCCTTCACTGGGCTCAAATTCGCGACGCATACTTTGATGTAGGCCTTGATAGCAAAAATGAATTCCGTTTTCGCATCGGGCAGAGTAAAATTCCTTTCGGATTTGAAAATATGCAATCAAGCCAAAACCGCTTGCCACTCGACCGCGCTGATGCCTTAAACAGCGCCATCACCAACGAGCGTGACCTGGGGGTGTTCTTTTACTGGGCGCCAGCAAGAGTGCGTGAGCTTTTCTCTTCTCTCGTAAGAGACGGGCTCAAGGGGTCCGGAGACTATGGTGTTTTCGGGTTCGGAGCTTTCAATGGACAAACGGCCAATCGCCCTGAGGCAAACAATAGCCAGCACCTCGTGGCGCGCTTGAGCATGCCTTTCCGCATTGGTAGTCAAATCGTTGAACCCGGCGTCCAAGCCTACTCCGGTCGATATGTTATGCAAAGCTCACAACTTTCCAGTGGTGTTAAAACAACCGGAGACCGCAACTACCTCGACCAGCGAGCCGCAGCTACACTCGTTCTCTATCCCAAGCCTTTTGGAATTCTCGCAGAATACAATGTTGGCCGCGGTCCGGAATACAACCCAGCAACCGATAGCATTGAAACAAGAGATCTAACCGGAGGTTATGTGACGGTAAGCTACATGGTTCAATCTGGAAAAATGACCTACTTCCCATTCGTGCGCGCTCAATACTACGACGGAGCTAAAAAACACGAACAAGACGCAAGAGCCCACAAAGTCAATGAGTTAGAAATTGGCTGCGAGGTACAATTCGGAAGAAACTTCGAGTTTGTGGCCATGTATACCAATAGTACACGAACCACTAGCGATAAAGCAAACGAGTTCAATCGACAGTCAGGACGACTGCTGAGATTACAAGCTCAACTAAACTTTTAGAAAGAAAATCCACTTCATTAATATTCTCTTAACATGTCTTCAAGACCTTCGCGCCACTTCAAATCAGAAACGCAATCCAAACCTAAAATGGGTATTTCAAATCTTTTCTCTTTCCTAGTCCCAAAAAATGGACTCTTCTTCGACTTGTTTGCCGAGGATACAGCCAACCTCCTCGAACAAGCCAACGAGTTCAACAAACTCTTTGCGACTTCTGATAAGACCGAGCAGCTCGCCATTATCAGAAGAGTAAAAGAATTGGAAAACAAGGGAGATGAAATCACACACAAAATCTTCCTCGAGCTTTCTGCCAACTTCATCACGCCATTCGACCGTGAAGACATTCACGAATTGGCAACCTGCATTGACGATATCGCAGACTATATTCAAGGTACTGCTTCGAGAATTGAGCTCTACAAGGTCGATGAGTTTTCAAAAACCATGGAGTTGCTCAGCGAAGTATTGGTAAAACAAGTAAACGAAATTGATGCAGCTGTAAAAGATATGCGCAATATGCGCAATGCAGGTCGCGTACGCGAGGCAATCGTTCGCATCAATTCACTTGAAAATCACGCTGATGACCTTTTCGATGAAGCCATCGCTCGCCTATTCGCAGACGAAGTGCCCGCTCTTGAGCTTATAAAAATGAAAGAAGTATTGAGCAACCTCGAAACAGCTACTGATAAGTGTGAGGATGTTGCTAACGTTCTTGAGTCTATATTGGTCAAAAATTCATAAGCACTCATGGAATATTCTACTTTTCTGATCGTCATCATCGCCCTGGCGCTGATCTTCGACTTTATCAATGGATTTCATGACGCTGCCAACTCCATCGCTACCGTTGTATCCACAAAAGTATTGACTCCTTTTCAGGCTGTTGTTTGGGCTGCATTTTTCAACTTCATTGCATTCTTTATCTTCAAAGATCACAGTGTTGCAAATACCATTTCCAAAACAGTTCAAGAGCAGTTTACTTCACCTGAAATGCAGCCACTGCCCATGATTTTTGCGGGCTTGCTTTCTGCCATCGCATGGAACCTCATCACTTGGTGGTACGGTATTCCATCGAGCTCTTCGCATACACTCATAGGTGGTTTCGCGGGCGCATTCCTCGCTGCATTCGGATGGGAAGCCATCCGCGGAGGTGTAATCGCTGCTACCGCAATCTTCATTTTCATCGCTCCTATTGCGGGTATGCTCATGGCCTACCTTATTTCCATTTGGTTCCTGCATTCTTTCAAAAAAGGAATCACGATGAAAATCGTGTCGATGTCAATCATCATAACCGTAATTGTCCTGGTGGTGCGTGTTCTTGAGTTCGATAACTTAAAATCTGATTTCGAAACGTATTGGCTTAAGGTCCTATTCCATGGGCACAACTTCAAATGGATTCTGCTCGGCTTCATCGTGGTGGTGATCGGTATTCTTACCCTCTTCCTTAGCTCGATGAGTGCCACGGCAGCCAATCACTACTTCAAGCGTTTTCAGCTCTTCTCCTCTGCAGCATTTTCAATAGGTCATGGTGGTAACGACGCTCAGAAAGTAATGGGTATCATTTCTGTTGCCCTTATCGCAAACGGAAATATTAGCAATATGAGCGAAATGCCCAACTGGGTGCCGCTTTCCTGTTATGCTGCCATCGCGATTGGTACAATGTCGGGCGGTTGGAAAATTGTAAAAACAATGGGCGCCAAAATCACCAAGGTGACACCTTTCGAAGGTGTGGCCGCAGAAACTGCTGGCGCAGTTACACTTTTCTTCACAGAAGGACTCAAATTCCCTTGGCAGATTGGTGGTGAAACCATTAAAGGTATTCCCGTTTCTACTACACACACCATCACTGGTTCTATCATCGGTGTTGGTGTTACAAAACGCATCAGCGCAGTGAAGTGGGGCGTTACAAGAAAACTACTCACCGCTTGGATTATCACCATTCCAATCAGTGCTTTGATGGGAGCTGTTTTCTTTTGGATTTGCAAAGCTTTCGGTTTATAAGCAATCCTTGCTGATGTGCCGATTATTCGGTATTATCGCGCAATGATCACCAAAGACCATCCTAAAAAATTATTCCTGTTGGATGCGTATGCGCTCATTTTCAGAGCGTATTACGCATTCATACGTGCTCCTCGTATCAATTCGAAAGGCCTCAACACTTCGGCAATGTTCGGTTTCACCAATACATTGCTAGATATTATTAATAATGAAAAGCCCTCGCACATAGCTGTAGTTTTCGATGCGCCAGAACAAACGCTGAGAGAAATCGACTACGAAGCCTACAAAGCCAACCGCGAAGAAACTCCTGAAGACATCAAACTCTCTGTGCCTTGGATAATGAAAATCATCGAAGGCTTCAACATTCCCATTCTCATGGCCCCCGGCTATGAGGCGGATGATGTCATCGGAACTCTCGCCAAACGTGCAGAACAAGAAGGTTTTCTCACCTATATGATGACCTCTGACAAGGATTACGGTCAGTTGGTGAGTGATAATATCTTCATCTACAAACCAGGCTATCAGGGCGGAAAAGCTGAGGTGCTTGGCATCCCTGAAGTACTGCAAAAATTCGACATCGAACGCGTAGATCAAGTCATCGATATACTCGGCATGATGGGCGACGCGGTGGACAACATCCCCGGCATCCCTGGCGTAGGCGAAAAAACCGCGGTCAAATTGCTCAAGCAATTCGGCTCTCTCGAAGGACTGCTCGCTAATACAGACCAACTCAAAGGAAAGCAAAAAGAAAATGTAGAGAATTTTGCAGATCAAGCAATCATGTCAAAAAAACTCGCGACCATTTTGCTCGATGCACCTACACCTTTGAATGAAGAAGAATTAAAAATTAAAGATTATAATAAAGAATCGCTCAAAGATATCTTTAACGAACTCGAGTTCAGACAGCTCGCCAAGCGCGTACTGGGCGAGGAAACGCCCGCCGCTGGCGACGTTCAACAAGGCAGCCTCTTTGGTGAAGAAGAACTAGAAGCAGTGACGGTGCCTTCAGATTTGAAGAAAATTTCTGACATCCCTCATCATTATATTTTAGTAGAAACCGAACAAATGCTCGGTGAGCTCATTGAAAAATTAAAAACCGAACGTTCATTCTGTTTTGACACTGAAACAAGCGATTTAGAACCCATCAATGCATACCTCGTGGGCATGTCATTCGCAGTGGTAGCGCACGAAGCATACTATGTGCCCGTTCCAAAAGACGAAAACGAAGCGCGCGCTTTACTCCAAAAATTCGCACCAATTTTTTCAGATTCAGAAAAAGAGTTGATTGGTCAAAACATAAAGTACGACTACAAAATGCTCGGTAAATATGGCATTGAAGTAAAAAACAAACTCTTCGATACCATGGTCGCGCATTACATCCTCAACCCCGATGGCAAACACGGAATGGATGTGCTCGCCGCTCAATACCTGCAATACGAGCCAGTTTCCATTGAGTCTTTAATTGGTAAAAAAGGAAAAAATCAAGGTTCGATGGCGGACCTCAGTCCTTCCGAAATCAAGGATTACGCCGCAGAAGACGCGGATATTACACTTCAACTAAAAAACATTTTCGAACCAAAACTTATCGTTGCTGAATCACGCAAACTCTTTGATGAAGTAGAAGTGCCGCTGATCACCGTACTGGCAGATATGGAAATGGAAGGCGTACGCGTCGACGAAAACTTTCTCAAAGACTACAGCAATGAGCTACAAAAAGACATTGTAATTTTTGAAAAAGAAATTCATGAAATAGCTGGCGAAGTATTCAACATTGATTCTCCCAAGCAGTTGGGAACGATTCTTTTTGAAAAATTAAAAATCACAGATCAGGTTAAAAAGACTAAGACAGGTCAATACGCTACGGGTGAAGATATCCTTTCAAAGTTTGTGCATGACCATCCTGTGGTGGGAAAAATTCTCGACTACCGCGAATTGCGCAAGCTCAAATCCACTTACGTAGACGCCCTGCCTGAGCTTATTAATAAACACACCGGACGTGTGCATACCAATTATATGCAGACGGTTGCGGCCACCGGACGCCTAAGCAGCAACAATCCTAATCTTCAAAACATTCCCATTCGTACCTCTCGCGGGAAAGAAATTCGAAAGGCCTTCGTTCCAAGAAATGAAGACTACACCTTATTATCTGCCGACTATTCTCAAGTAGAGCTCCGCATCATCGCCGCTCTGAGCAACGATGAAAATATGTGCGAAGCCTTCTTGCAAGGCGCCGATATACACGCCGCCACTGCTTCCAAAGTATTTGGGGTGCCGCTCGATCAGGTAGATAAAAGCATGCGAAGCAAAGCCAAGGCCGTCAACTTCGGAATCATCTACGGACAGGGCGCCTTCGGACTCGCACAAAACCTTGGAATACCCAGAGGAGAAGCGAAAGAAATCATTGATTCCTATTTCAAACAGTTCAATCGCCTCAAAGCATACCAACAAGAAAATATTGAAAGCGCGCGCAAAACGGGTTATGTTGAAACCATACTCGGACGCCGCAGATATCTCGCGGACATCAATAGCGCCAACGCCGTGGTACGTGGTTTCGCCGAACGCAACGCCATCAACGCCCCCATTCAAGGAAGCGCAGCAGACATTATTAAGGTAGCCATGATTCGAATCCAGGAAGATTTGAGAAAAATGAAGCTCCGCTCAAAGATGATTTTGCAAGTGCACGACGAATTGGTGTTCGATGTCCATAAAGAGGAATTGGAGATTATCAAGCCTGTGATTGCCGAGAGAATGACCACCGCAGTGAAGATGCGAGTGCCCTTGGAAATCGATATGAACCATGGCGACAACTGGTTGCAGGCGCACTAAAGCATGCTTTATGTCTCATTTTGAGATGTTTATGTACGAATTATAATAAACATCTCAATTTTTATAACTATTTTCGAACTCGTCCCGTAGAAAGAACAAAATTTCAAAATTGGACTTTGTTTGTGTTACGAACGAAAATTCTTATGACCACCCTAAATAAACCAACTATGCGCAAATTGAATTGGATGAAACCGGCCCTGGCAGCCTTTGGTTTCTGTGCGGTGTTGACGGCCTGCGAATCAGGAGGCAACAACACGAATCAACCTGCCACAAAACCCAATGTTGATTCATTGGAAATGATCAAAAAGGACGAATTGCAGAAGATATTCTTCTCCATTCCTGCTCCTGTAGAAATGGCCTCGCTCATCAAGCAAAATGGCTACAAGTACGACGCTTCACTTCTCAACAGCACAGATAATGTGTCGAAGTATACCGGTGAAGCGAAGCAAGCCATCAACCTTGGAGTTTATGGTGCGGACCTGAGCTATGCAAGCATCTTCGATCAAAAACAAGAGAGCATGAATTACCTCGCTGCCGCGCAAAAACTTGCTCGTCAGATGGGCGTTGATAATGCACTTCAGGATGATATGATCGAACGCCTCAATACCAATCAAGACAATCGCGATTCTTTGATTAAAATCGTTACAGAAGCATACACCGATCTCAATGGTTATTTGAAAGAAAACAACCGCATTGAAGTATCTGCCCTCGTAATCGCCGGTGGATGGATGGAAGCGCTTTATCTGAGCACTCGCTATTCTGCCATCAAAGATCCAGCGTTGAAGACGCGTATCGCAGAACAGAAACTTTCACTCGATCAATTGATCAAGTATTTTGACAAGTTTGGAGATAAAGAGTCGCTCAAAGAAATGAAGGCTGACCTCGTAGCAATGAAGGCTGTGTTTGACGAAGTACAAATTTCTGATGGAAAAACTACTTCATCAAAAAATGCTGATGGAAGCTTTGTGATTGGCAACAATTCAAGCACTACCATGAGTGATGAAACATTAAAGAAAATTGAAACTTTAGTTGCTCAGTTGCGTTCAAAGTACATCGCTTAAACCACCCTCAACACCTATAAAGATGAAACTCATTCGATTCATACTCCCCCTAATGCTCCTCCTGCCTTTCGCAGCTGACGCACAGTGCAGAGCATTCACCAAAAACAAAGTACTTCCTTTGCTCGATGGTTATGTGCAAAATGACAATTACAACTCCGCTGTATTAGTACCTGGCGATGAAGCAGAATTGCTGCTTACGTTCTATGCCGGCAAAGAATACCGCATCGTTGTTGGCTCACACCCCGTCCTCGGCGACGTTGAGTTCGAAATTGTCGACACCAATGATGAAATGGTTTACTCCAATAAGACGGCTGACAACAAATCAGTATTTGATTTCAAAATGTCAAATACCCAACAGTTGATCGTCCGCGTGCGTGTCCCCAAACAAGACACCGCATTCTCCCACGAAGGCTGCGTAACAGTCCTCGTAGGTTCAAAAGAGAAATAGAACTCCAAATAGATAATGAAAATCCGGTTCCAATTGGGCCGGATTTTTTTATTATACAAATTCGCAATTCCCAATTCGCAATTCGCAATTCGCAATTCAGAATTCAGAATTCAGAATTCAGAATTCCGAATTCCGAATTTTCCTATATTTGAATTACTAAAATTCAAACTATGAGAACGCTAATAATC
Source organism: Flavobacteriales bacterium (assembly GCA_947457285.1). Classification (GTDB taxonomy): domain Bacteria; phylum Bacteroidota; class Bacteroidia; order Flavobacteriales_D; family Sanyastnellaceae; genus JAIXWP01. Next base: position 7,785 of record CANGVZ010000058.1, read on the forward strand.
ACTTTTTGTATCGTGATCAGCTCTTCTGTTTTTGCACAACACAACAACGGAAATAGAGAAGACAACGACCTATTCCTTCGCCTCGATAGCGCATACCTCTATTTCAACTCCACGCAAGGTGAAGAATTATCCCTAGAGGGTAGCAATATTTTCGTTTATGATAATGGCGGCCGTCTCATTCAAAATTTATTTTATGATAATATGCCTTCGCTCGCCACTTACGAAGAGTCCGTCACCTATACACTCAACGCAGAGGGGCATGTGCTGTCAGCTTTATCTGAATTTTTAGACTTTGGCGACGACATCCTATACCCGAGTTTACTAACCGAAAACGAATACAACGATCTAGGCCAACTCATCTTATCAGAAGAATTCTACTACGATGAAACATGGTTGCCATTAGGTCGCATCGAATATACTTATGATGCCGAGGGTCGCATTAGCTCAGCAACATACAGCGACTATGACGAGTTTGATGATAGCTATGAGCTTTTCTCTGTTTCAAATTATAGCTACGAAGACAATGGCGGTTATACTTACGAGACTTATTATTACTTCGGGAGCGATGAGCCCACCAGTGGATTTCAAACGGTAGTAACCCGCAACAGTGATGGCATTCTTGAAGGTGTAATAGAAAACGAACTAGACACCGAGACTCAGTCATGGACGCTCGTGAAAAGTCAAATTCCGTCCTTCGATACACAAGGCAATGTGATTCAAATGATTTCAAACGTCATCGAAGACGACAATACCGGCATGCAAGTCATTGAGTTGATCGAGTATCAATATAACTATGACTACACTTTTGATCAAGCTCTCTTGCCCTTCAACGACGCCACTGCCTTGACACCCGACGTATTCGATATGCTCCAACCACAAAATTTACCCATTCAATTCGAGAGGCGTTTTCTCACACCTCAGACAGAGCAATTGATCTACATTGCAGACAGACAGGTTCTTTTTTACAATGAGGTTGAAATCGTGAATGTGCCAGAAGTAGATAACAATCAATTCAGCGCCTATCCCAATCCCGCGAATGACGTGGTTTATCTGAGTTTCAAAAATGCAGGACAGGTGCAACTAGAGCTTTACGACATGGCCGGCCAGCGCGTGCAGACAGCACTCATCGCCAACAACGGCTGGGTCTCCACCGCCAATTTACCCAACGGCATTTACCTCTACAAAGCCACCCAAAACAACAGGCACTACACCGGGAAGCTGGTGGTGAAACACTAGGGAAGATTGAGAGATTGAGAGATTGAAAAATTGGAAGATAGGAAGATAGGAAGATTGAGTTTTCATATTTGTATAACA
>CANGVZ010000059.1 GCA_947457285.1 Flavobacteriales bacterium
CAGTAATTATCGTCCCCTTTCCAATAGAGACATCGTCCTTTCCAATTTGGCAATTGGGATGAATTAGGATGGGGAAAGAAAGCAGTGCATTCCCAGCTACTTTGTCAATTACTTTCTTCTTTACTAAAGGATTGCCGATCGCGAAAACCACTTCTAATTGTTCTGCATACTTCAGCAACTCATCGCCCCCACCAAAAACCGGATATCCATTAACTACTTCTCCTTTTAGAATTCCATCATCAAAGAAGCCAATGAATTCCCATTGTTTAGAACCCTCGTTGATTTGATCAATCAACATTTTAACTTCCCGACCAAAACCTCCAGCCCCGAAAATCGCAATCTTCTTCATAAGCATTAGCTAATTTTTCCCATTGAATCTAGGCATCGTTTTTACTCCACTTGCTCCAATCCCCTCTGCCTTAAACACTTTCTTGATTGTTCTGGCGAAAATGGATGCGTCAACCGAAAAAGATACATGATCTACGTACCAGACATCATACTCAAACTTTTCTTTCCACGAGATCGAATTTCTTCCGTTTACTTGTGCCCAGCCTGTGATCCCCGGTCTCACCTCATGCCTCCTCCTCTGAACGCTATCGTAAAGCGGGAGGTAGTCCACTAAAAGTGGTCGCGGTCCAATGAGAGACATATGGCCGAGCAGCACATTCACCATTTGTGGCAATTCATCTAATGAGTATTTCCTAACGAAATTACCAATCGGTGTAATGCGCAAATCATCTGGTAAAAGTTTGCCTTCGTTATCTTTGGCGTCATTCATTGTTTTAAATTTAATTAATCGAAACACACGTTCATCTTTCCCTGGTCGTGGCTGAACAAAGAATGGCATTCCACTATTGGCTACCGCTAAGGCGATCGTTACAATAGCAATTATTGGAGAAGTGACCACTAACATAAAGAAGGCAAACAGTAGATCAAGCAGTCGCTTTATGACCTTATACTTCATCGACTAAAGATGCCATTAGCTCCAGATATTTTGTTGAAAGTATTCTGCGATCAAAATTGTTCTTTGCGAAGAGGTATCCATTTTTTCCCATTTGCGATTTCAATCGGGGCTGATTAATTAAAAGCTTTGTTTTCTCAGCAAAGCTGTGTGGATCTTCCGGCTTAACAAATAGACCCGATTCAGAATATTCTACCAATTCGCGAGAAACACCATCAATCCCCATCAGGATTGGTTTTTCGCATGCCATGTAATCGAACGTTTTATTGGAATAGACTGTCTTAAAGGTCTCCACATTTTTCAAGACAGATGTTCCAACATCGGCAACAAGAATGTACTTATAAATTTCCGGTTTTGGAAAAGGCCCAAGAAACAATACATTTTCAATGGACTCCTTTTCTTTCCTTTCTATTAAACGTTTCTTTTCCATTCCATCGCCTATCAACAAGAACAACACGTTAGCGTCTTTAAGCAATAGCGCTGCATCTAAAAGTTGATCCAACTGATTGGCTACCCCGTGTGCTCCTACATACGTGACTATGAATCTGCCCTTCCAATTGTGTTTCTCAAGAAAAGCCTCTCTATCGAAAGTACTCTTCAATAAATCCACCGAACTAAAATCAGCGGCATTGGGAATCTCAATTATTTTGTTGCCTGGGACTTTTTTCTTGTCAATTAATGAAATCTTAAATGAAGGAGTTAAGACTACAATTTTTGAGGCCTTTTTATAGATGAACTTTTCAACCCAATAGGCCAACCTAATTACGGTATTGTTTTTAAGTACTCCCGTATCGATTGCTGATTCGGGCCACAAGTCTCTAACTTCAAAAATCCACGGTATTCTTCTTACCCTTGACGTGATGTAACCAATCACACCAACAAAAAGTGGTGGGGATGTTGAAATTACTAAATCAAATTTTTGTGACCGCAGTGTAAAAAGTGATGCTACTAAACCGGAGAGAACAAACGAAAAATAACCCCACAGCCTGCCCCTGAAACTCTTGTTGTAAGATGACGAAACATAACACCTAACCACATTGACTAACCCTTGTTTTTTTTCGACAAAAAATTTACCCTTGTATTCGTCCCTCTTTTCAGACGCATAGGCATGAACCATTCCGGCTATTACCGTTACTTTAAATCCTTGTTCCGTCCACAGTTTGGTAAATTCATTGAAGCGAGAACCTCCGGGTTCGTCTTCTTCTAAAAAATATTGATGGATTAGTAATATTCTCATCTTTTATTTTAGGAATATTCTAAGACCGTTGATATTGTTCGCGCTGCCGTAAAAAATTCAATTTGAAGTGCCTCTTCAATTTCTCCATAGGTATTAGAATAATAGCGTTGACTCTGTTTCAACGAACATCCAGGGTCAGTCAGGCTGAACTTGATCTCTTGGGTTGGATGCCATACTTGGCGCATAATAGTATCGCCAGGGGCTTTTCCCTCGATCGAATCTTTGACAACCACTTGTTTTTTGGCGCAGTCAATTTCAAGCTTCCGATAATGGATAACATTACCGATACTGTCAAAAGCCTCAACTGCGCCATTAAACTCGATGACTCCATCTCTGGTTTCGCTCCACCCCGCTGTCAATGCTTTTGACCAATTTAACCAAATAAAACGCGAAGCTTTTTGCATTTGATCCGAATCGCCTAGCATCACGGTATTGTGCGACTCCGTTCCAAAAAAGTATTTAACAATCGTTTTTTCGGTGTTATACAGATACGAACCTCCATCACGCAGTACGTTCTTTCCATCATACCAAACGTCCAGATGAAGGTTATCTGCTTGCGATGGTCGATCTTTATAAGAAGCACAGACAACCATTGCGAGCAGTTTTTCTCGTCTGAATACATACAGACCGCCTGAGGTAAAAGAATAACAACCATCTTCAATAGTCAATCCCGGGTAACGTGTTTTTGACTTGCCCTCCAACCCAAACCATGCCCGATCTTCAAAACTGTTTGAATAAAAATTTCTACCTGTCAAATAGTAGTGTAATGCATCTAAAGCAGGAGAAAAATTTCGAAAGGACTCGTCATTCCAATTAAAAAACAATGAACCATCATTAGCACCATAGTTTGGCAACTGGCCGGATATTCGATCCTGGCAAGTAGCTAACAAGTGGAGAGTTCTATTGGCACTCTGATAAACTTGCTCGCTAAACTGATCATCGTGATACTCACTGATCGCAAATGCCCACGTTAATAATTGAACAACTACTCGTTGATAGTTGAAACTGAACTGAAGATAAGATCCATCTTCGTAAATCTGATATAGGATTTCTTCTTCCAACCATTTCTTTCCTTCTTTTTTCCATTGATTGGATTCTTGAAAAAATGGAAACAAAAGACCTGCCGTATAAAGGCATAACGTTTCAGTGATCGCGTGGTTATTGCGAACGGCAATTCGTGAAAAGTGAATATTTGCACGCACGTGTTTAACCTGCCAATAAATCGAATGAATTATCTTTTCAAAACGCGGTTCTGTTAGATGAACGGAATCTTTGTAGAAATAAAGCGCCAATATCCAGTTAAAAACGCGCAGCGAAATCTCTTGACTACATCGGTAATTAGGACCCAGATTGACAGGATTGTGGGCGATCCAACTTTCGATTTGCGAAAACACCCAATCGGATGAATCTTCATCAAAAGCAATATCACTGCGCAGAATGGGATGTAAAAAACTAAATCTACTCTTCTCCCACACGTATTTGATGTCTCCCATTGACTCGTCAAAATCCGGAATTTCGCTCCAGTGTTTTTTGTTGGAATACTGATATCTGTTTGACGGATTCAATAACCACTCATCGAGTGCTATTCTTATCCACGCACCTTTAAAAAACTGAATCTCTCCCGCCTTAATTCGTAACGCTGATTCTCGCAAGCCAGAACCTGCAGTGACTTTTGACTGCAGAGATGTGCGCGATTCAAAAAAAAATGAGGGTGTTTTATCACGCCACTGTGAGAGTGTGATCCACTTTCGATGAGGAACTGAAGTTGGGAATCTCCGTTTGACAAGCCCGGTTTTGATTTGAATTTCGTAGAGCAGACGGAATCCAATGTAACGGATTCCCATGACCCTTGCCCACCCTATCCACTTGGAAATCTCCTTCAAGCGAAAAGAACTTTTTCAAGTGCGGTTACAATTCTGCCCGCTGTTTGCCCATCCCATTTTTCAGGAATAATCCCTCGTTTCCAATTCCCTTCGAATACCTTCTGCATAGCCGGCCTAATCGCATTTGGATCGATTCCTAACAACTCATTGGTGCCCATTGTGACTGTCTCTGGTCGTTCAGTACTTGTTCGCAAGGTCATGCATGGAACTCCCAACACTGTTGTTTCCTCTGTAACGCCACCTGAATCGGTAATCACTGCTTTTGCATGTTTCACCAAATAGTTAAATTCAAGATAGCCCAATGGATCAACGCAGAACAAGTTAGACCAGCTAAGATTTGCTGATAGAAGTGTTTTGCGTGTACGAGGATGAACAGGAAAGATAATCGGTAGTTGTTGTGCACTCAAAGTGATCTCACTCAACAACTTTTGCAACTGATTTACTTCATCTACATTGGACGGACGGTGGAGTGTGATAATGAAATACTCCTTTTCTTTAAGACTGAGATCCTTCCAAAGAGACGGTTGCGAAAATCTCGATTGGGTTTTAAGAAGGGTATCGATCATCGTATTGCCTACAAAGAAAATAGCTTTCGGATCCACGCCTTCCTTTATCAAATTCTGATTAGCGACCTCGGATGTGGTGAAGAAATAGTCAGTAATAGAATCCGTGACCATGCGATTGATTTCTTCCGGCATTGTCAGATCGAATGAACGAATGCCACCTTCCACGTGTGCCACTTTAACATTAAACTTTTTAGCAGCAATACTACAAGCCATCGTAGATGTGACGTCACCCACTACCAGGCACAAATCACAAGGGGACTCCATCAGAAGCTTCTCGTAGCGGACCATGATATTTCCAGTTTGCTCGGCTTGGGTGCCGGAGCCAACCTCCAGATTCACATCGGGATCAGGAATATTTAGCTCTTCAAAAAAGCGCCCGCTCATTGCTTTATCATAATGTTGCCCAGTATGAACCAAGCGAAAAGACAGTCTACTTCCATTTAGTTGGCGAATTCGTATGGCGTCTATGATTGGCGCAATCTTCATGAAATTCGGCCGCGCACCTGCTATAATGTCAATCTTCATATTGAAATGCGCGCGTTTTGTTTTAAGCTTTGAACCATTGCCAGTGTGACAGCCGTTACATGAAATAATTGACTTATCGGTATCAAGGGCTCGCCACCCTCAAACGCGATTTTCAATTGTTTGATTTGTTCACTGTGACCTTTATCGATAGACGTTTTAAGCTTTGTGAAACCAGGCCATCCATAACCGGTCGTGATGCGGAAATTGTCCATCACCAAAGTCCTCTCCTGATAGTATAATTCAATCCTCTCTTTTGAATAGGCTTTTGAACCATTTGCAAAATAGTTAATGACTACATTAGAACCACTCTGCATCTCCAATAGAAAACTGGCATTGTCGGAATTGCTATTCGAGGAAATACCCAGCGACTGACCTGTTACGCTTGCGACTTCGCTTCCGGTAAGATACACCGCTAAATCTACCAGGTGGCAGGCCTCTCCGATTATTCTTCCACCCTCCTTCGGATCTAACGTCCAGTGGTTAGGCGGCAATGCTCCTGCATTCATGGTAATAATGAGATGCATAGCTCCCGGCTGTAAACCTACCAGCTTTTTCAGTTGTAAAATATGAGGGGAAAATCTCCGATTGAAACCCACGTGCAACAATGAAGCTTGCGGCTTTGTAGTCAAGAGTTCTTGCAGCACATGAAGTTCTTCTTCATTTACCGCCAACGGTTTTTCAACAAATACATTTTTGCCAGCTTGAATAGCTTTTATAACCATGCCGGCATGCAGACTGTGGCGCGTTGTGATGATAACTAAATTAACTTTTTCGTCTGCAAGCAATTCCTGGTAGTCCGATGTAGAGAATTCAGCATTGTATTTTTTTGCCATGAGGGTGCCCGACAACCCATTGGCACTGGCAATACCTTGAATGACAACTTGGTTTTTCTTCAAAGCCGGAAGCAACGTTGCCTTCGTAAAATTACCCGCACCAATAATTCCCGCGCGCAGCGATCCAGCCGAAGAAATGACAGGTTGAGGAAATACCACTTTTCTTGAAAGTACTCGAGGCTGTGACGGATAGGCCAATAAGGATGCAATCCTGGTTGGGTTCTTCATATCGCCATACACAAGCTGAAAATCTGAAAATGGAACCTGCTCCGAAATCAGTGTCTTCACATTCACCGACTGAGATTCGATCGCTTGCAATACTGATTCAAAATTTCGTTGTGCTGTCCACCGTACGAAAGCCAGAGGATAATCATTTCCCTTTTGCTCATAGTTATCATCATAACGTCCGGGACCATAAGAACAAGACACCTGAAAGGTTAATTCCTTTTCATAAAAGTCCGCACGTTTTAAATCCAAACCTATCACGCCAATTAAAACGATACGTCCTCGTTTGCGGCTGATCAATGCCGCTTGATGAATAATCTCATCTCCTTTTGCAGAAGCCGTAATGAGAACGATATCTGCGCCAAGTCCTTGTGTAGCTTCTTTCACAGAAGCAATCGGATCATTGATCAGTGAATTAAATGATTTGATCCCAAGCAACCCTGCTAGTTTTACCTTTGCCTCATCGACATCATATCCTATAACCCGGCAACCATTTGCTTTCGCAAGCTGCGCTGTTAGCAAACCGATTAATCCCAATCCTATCACAACGACAGTTTCTCCAAGCGTGGGTTGAGCCAGTCGTAATCCTTGCAGGCCAATAGAACCAATAACAGCGAAGGAAGCTTCTTCATCGCTAACCCCAGCAGGAATTTTTGCCACCAGATTCTTTGGGACGCAAACAAATTCCGCATGAGAGCCATTCGAAACAACCCGATCGCCTATTTGAAACTCGGTGACACCATCACCTAGTTGCGCCACCACCCCAACATGACAATAACCTAATGGAATAGGCTGATCCAATTTGTTGAAGACCGCCTCTAAGGTGGGTAGTAAACCCTCCGCTCGTATTTTGTCAAGTACTTGCTGGACTTTATCGGGTTGCTGCCGCGCTTTTTGAAACAGCGAGGCCTTGCCGAACTCCACCAACATACGCTCGGTGCCCAACGATACAAGAGTGTGCGTTGTTTGAATTAAGACCTGCCCCCTCCCCGGCTGTGGTACGGGAATTTCCTCGAGAGATGTGATCCCTGTTTTAAGATTTTGAATTAGTTGTTTCAAGTATTTCGGTTGTCTTTTGCGTTGAGAATTGACGTATCCATGAATCGATAGCAAGCAATGACCAGATACTATATGATGCATCTATTTTCCCGGCTTCATTGTCGGCAATCAATTGCTGAATTTTTTGTGAATCAAAAATACCAACGCCACTAATACGCATGGGACTAAGTCGTTCAGCGATCAGGGGCTTCATGTCGGTTGTGATCCATTTGCGCACAGGCGCTCCAAATCCTGTTTTGGGTCGGTAGATCACTTCATTTGGTAAATACCGCTCGGCCACTTTTTTCAAGATATACTTCGTCTCCTGCCCTTTCATTTTTAATGATGGCGGAATGGTACATGCGAACTCTACCAACTCGTTATCCAGGAAAGGCACCCGAACTTCCACCCCATGAGCCATCGCCATCTTGTCGGTGTAGTTCAAATTATGATCCACTAAAAAAGAAGTCATTTCCCAATAGAGCATTCTATTGAGCCAGGAAGTTTCATTTGGAATGTCGGCTAATCGGTTAATTAGGTAGTCGGTAGGGTTATGTTGTTTGACGATGGATTGATACTGCTCGTCAAACAATTGGTCGACTGTTTCTTTTGAAAGCCACCGGTAATAATTAGCTAATCGCTGTGCTGTTGTCTGCGTTGACTCTTTCAATACCTTCGTAACTCTTCGAAAGAGGGGGTTTTTTCGATTCAGTGGCAATTTAAGAAGGCCCTCGCTTACCCACCGCGGCAATAGTTTCAAATACTTCTCAATCTCCAGTGCCTGGTGTCTACGATAGCCGGAAAAAATATCATCACCGGCTGTGCCGCCAATCAATACTTTAAATCCCATTGATCGGGCTTGCTGACAGATGTTAGATACGTTGAGTGGAGCTGCATCAGCCTGCGGCTCATCGAGGTGCCAAATCATCTTATCAAAATCTCGGAGGATGTCAATATCTGCTTTGACTATGTGCAAATCTACCTTTAAATAGTCAGCTACTTTTCTGGCATAGGTAAGATCGGAAGCAAAACCTTCTTCGCTGATTTCGGGGCCTGCATCAATCGTAAAACAACTCAACGTCTTTTCAGGATGCAGCCGTTTAGCCATGGCAACCAGAAGACTTGAGTCTAATCCTCCGGAGAGAAAGAAACCTACGGGGACATCGGACAGCAATTGACGCTCAACGGCCTGCAGTATTTTTTTTTCGCATAGGTCAATTAGTTCTTTTTCGCTGCTGTCAGAATACTTTCCGATGAACGGAACCTGGTAAAATTCTTTTTTTTCCATTTTCAGTTCTTCGCCAACAAAATAAAACTTAATAGAAGAACCAGGTTCCAATTTATTGACGCTTAGAAACGGTGTGCGCACGCCCGGAGACCAAAGGAAGGTCAAATAGTTATCGAGAGCCGTAACATCTATTGACCGATCGGAAATAACTGGTAAGAGTGCTTTCAATTCAGACGAAAAAGAAACGCTGTGTTTCAACGATGAAAAATAAAGTGGCTTTACACCAAAACGATCTCGTGCTAACAGTAGCGTTTGCTCTTGTCTATCGTAAAGCGCAAATGCAAAGATGCCGTTCAATTTTGCCAAACAATCAATACCCCATTGTTGATATGCTGCTAAAAGAGTTTCTGTATCCGAAGTAGAGCGATAGTGTCTGGCATTCAGTTCGCCACGCAATTCGAAATGATTGTATATCTCTCCATTAAAGATGATTACCAATCG
>CANGVZ010000060.1 GCA_947457285.1 Flavobacteriales bacterium
CGGAGCGCGTCGAGAAGCCAATGGCATGTTCCGCATCATTGGTCGTGTAGATGACGTGATCAACGTGAGCGGTCACCGCTTTGGTACTGCGGAAATAGAAAACGCCATTAACCAAAATAAAAAAGTAATCGAAAGCGCCGTAGTAGGCTATCCGCACGATATCAAAGGACAAGGCATCTATGCTTATGTTATTTTGAATGATTACGAAGGCAATAACAATAATCAAACGCGTGATGAAATCATCGAGAGTGTAGTTGAACACATTGGCCGCATTGCTAAACCTGATAAGATACAGTTCGTGACAGGCCTACCAAAGACACGCAGTGGAAAAATCATGCGACGCATTCTCCGAAAAGTGGCAGAAGGCGAAATCAACTCCCTCGGTGACACCACCACCCTACTCGACCCGCTGGTGGTAGAGGAGATCGTGGATAATAGGATAATAGGATAATGGGGGGTGGAAGTGTGATAATATCATTTTAATTGGAGGGAGGAAGTGATAAAAGGATAAATAAAAAAGTATTTTCGATAAGAATTAAAACTTAATCACTATGAGAATACTTTTTACTTTACTCTTTTCTTGCTTCTCCTTTCTTTCCTTCTCACAGATTGATATTCCTGGCTGTACTTCATTTGGAGCTTGGAATTATAATCCTGCGGCGAATGTAAACGACGGCACATGTTGCTTTCATCAGTATGTTACTGTAAGTCCTGCTGACTCGGTTCAGATTACTGATGGATTCGACATTATCACACCGGATGAGAACGGTGCTTTTTGTGCCGATGGATTTGTTTTTCTACTAGTTGATCCATCATACACAGGGCCAATCACTGTCACAATGGCCTCCGGGCAGTCTTATACTTTTTCCATCAATGATATTATTTTATATGAGTATAATTCTTTCTTTGAACAAAGAGTTCAACTGATCTTAGGAAATGAAATCCTTCCTTATTGTGGCGATCCAGAAGCATGTAACTATACTCCAAGCAACCAACAAATTGGTTTCTCTTCACACTGCGACTACAGTTGTGTAGGATGCACTGATCCGAACGCCTTTAACTATGAGCCGACAGCGACAATGGATAGTGGTCATTGTTGTCTAGATTTAAATAATATTATCGTCATAGAATCATCCCACCCAAACACCACACTCCTCATCACAGACGAGTTTGATCACACGCAAGAACTCATCAACTTCTCCGCAGACACGCTTTGTATGAATGGCAATTGTTTTACAATTGTGAGCATCATCGAACCTGAAGATACTGTTACATACACGTTCACCAATGCTCAAGGTGTGGTTTTTGACACATTGACGCAAACTTCAGGATATCTCTCTACCGTGATATCCAATGGAGGAATTGTCGGATGCACATATAGTGATGCACAAAATTACAATCCTGAAGCAACTTGCTCGAATAATCAGACCTGCATCTTCGTTGATGACAACGGATGTACTGACCCTAATTTTTTCAATTTCGAGCCAGAAGCCTTAGACGACGATGGTTCATGCTGCACTCAAGAGTATTTGTATTATGTAACGAGTAATGCTTCATTTGACGTAATAACTTATGGTGAAGACAGCGAAGACTCATTTTATGCCAGTGCTAATGATACCATCGAAGTATGCACAATGTTGGGATGCTTGGATTTAACCGCCTATAATTCCTGGCCTTTCAACAGCGTAGGTGATCCTTTTATCACTATAATGGATGGATATGGCAATATCGTGGGCCAAACCTATGAATATGGCCTACAACTCATTCTCTACAATAATCCTGCTGACGCGAACATTTGTTCTGATCCTAACGCTTGCAATTATACTCCCAGCGCAACGTGCTATCAAATTTCAAATCCTACCTGTGACTACAGCTGCTTCGGTTGCACCGACCCCATTGCTTCCAATTTCGAACCTGATGCTAGCATTGACAATTACAGTTGTTGTTATGGTCTGTATAACATTGTAGGATCAAATAATGCAAATGTGACTGTTACAGCATCATTCTCTGACAACTCTACACCGATAGTTTTGAATGATCTGGCCAACAATACGTTTTGTGTTCCTCCGGGCTGCGTGTCACTTGAAATCGTATCAAGCCCTCCCTCCATTGTTTCATTGTACGATGAAGGTACACTCCTATTTTCTGCCAATATCTCTAGCACCGTTTACTATATATCCAATCAAAGCATAGAGGGTTGTACTGATCCCAATGCGTGCAACTTTGATCCAGAAGCAAACTGTAATTTCTTGAACGAATGTGACTACAGTTGTATCGGCTGCATGGATCCCAGCGCAGAAAATTACAATCCAGACGCAGTCATTGATCAAGGCACATGCTGTGAAATGAATTACATGCGTTTAGTCACAACAGAATTATGCCATGCTTATCTCATCAACAACCAAACAGGCGATTATATTTCCCTTAATTATGATAATGGCTGGTGTGCAGGCGAGGAGTGCTATACGCTATTCTTAGAAAGTTATTACTGGGAGAGTTTTGATTACAACATCATCGACAATGACGGAAACGTAATACAGTCTGGTTCTTCGAACCCTATTGGATTGGCAGAGATAGAACTCTATCCTGTAGATAATTTTCTATGTGGTGATCCATTCGCCTGCAATTATTCACCACAAGCAAGTGAGTGCTTTAATGAGACTTTTTGTGATTTCAGTTGCTATGGCTGCACAGATCCTGAGGCGCCTAATTATAATAGTGAAGCACTTTTCTCAAGCACTTCTTGTTGTTATGAAGACTGGTTTAGATTCGAGTTTTCTGATGATGTATACTTCCAAATTATCAATAATGTGTCTTCCTATTTTGAGAATGGCCACTACCCTGTCCAAGAGGGAGCATGCATTCCGGAATCTTGTTTTCATTTAGATGTTTGGAGTTATAATAATGTCATGTTCGACTACACCATTTATAACCCAGATAATGTCATCGTGGCGCAAGGTAGCTCATCAGCATCAGGTCAAATTTCTTTAGATATTGCCAGAGACCCCAATGATATTGCCGGGTGTATGATTCCCAATGCTTGCAATTACAATCCAAGCGCCACATGTTCATCAGGATTTTGTTCTGGGTGCCAAGGATGCACAGATCCTAACGCACTAAACTATGCTCAGTATGCGACTATTGAAGATGGTAGTTGTTTTTACGATATCGATCAGCCGCTGATTCAAGAGTCTGTTATTTATAACGGTGATCAAACAGAATTCCTGGTGCAATTGGATTTCATGAGCATGGGCAACGCTGCTCCATTTTTAGTAACTACAAGCGATGAAACCCAGCCTGGCATTATCGTGCAATCTGTGAGTTCGGAATATATAGGACCATTTAATTGTACAGAAAACATCGTGGTCACCATTGAGTCCATCAACCCCTTTACGCAAGACTTCCATCAAAGCTTGAGCGTGGATGGGGGGTGTATTATTTCTAATACAATTGAAAACAAATCATCACAATCGCCCTTGAAGGTATATCCCAATCCGCTAACAGGTAATTTGATTTATGTGGACATCAACGAAGATTCTAATTCGAGATACTCCATTTTTTCAATCAACGGAACTTTGATTCAAAGTGGTAAAGTTGAAGGCAATACGATTGGAGTTGAACATCTCTCCGCCGGATCATATATACTTAAAATCTTCAACGACCAACAATCCTACACTCCCATCCACCTCATAAAACTCACCCCATAATAATTCGCAAAATTATATAGCGCCCACACTACCAAACTAGCATACTACCATACTAGCATACTATCATACTATCATACTAGCATACTATCTCACTACCACGACGTGCCCCGAAGACTCGTGGACTTCGATGCCGCGGGTGGCGCGGAATTGATAGATATAAATGCCATCGGGAATAAAGTATTCACCTCCGGCGTGATTGCCCGTCCAAGGTTGAGAGATATTGTCGGATTCGAACACCAGTTGTCCCCAACGATTGAAAATTTGTAACTCAAAGCTATCTGTCTTTGGTCCAATTACGCGGAATACATCGTTGAGTCCGTCGCCATCGGGGGTAAATGCATTGGGGGCGAAAAAACGGAACTCTTCAAGCACCACCGGTATGGGATCAGGATCGTCTATAGGAACTTCAGGGTCCTCCTCTGGGTCTTCCTCCTCCTCTTCTTCTTCAGTGTCGCACGCGATAATTTCAACGCTGGCCTCTTGTGAGCAAACACCAATGGTTCTGGTTAGACTGATAGTGCCTGCAGTCGAAACTTGAATACTCGGCGTGGATGCACCCGTGCTCCAATCATAGCTTGCTCCCGGAGCAGCAGCATTCAAAGTGACAGGACCATTGCAGAGATCACCGCCGACTAGACTAAGTGGAGGCATCGGAACAACGGAAACCATATCAATATACATGTATGGAAATGGCATGGTACCTGTGTTTTCAAAACCAGATAACACCAAAATATCTTCTCCCCCCTGGGCCACATAAGTACCACTGATCAACGTCCACTGGGTTGGATCATAATCAACAGGACCTTGAACATGAGCAGCAAGTCCCAATTCCATAGGACTATCCAAGATAGGATCAGTTGTGAAATAAGCGCCCATGCTCGGTGCTACCTCGGGCGACTCTTGAGTTACTGAAGAGTAAAATGAAACGCAATAAGATGTACCTGCCACCATAGGAGCCAACAAACTCACTTGAACATATTCTGGATTTCCAACACTCGCCTCCAAATTCAAATACTGATTGCCCTCAAAAGCATCAATAGTAGAAGGCGGAAAGAATACCGCTCCTTCAAAACCTAGGTCGGGCGTATTTGCTGGATCTAAATCCAAATACTGATTCCACGCCTGCGCGCACATAAGCTCAGTAATAGGAAGCACGCAATTGTCCATTAACTCAAAACTTGGATTAGGCACCAAATTCTGAGCACTAGAATTAAACGAATGAAAAAAGTGCAAAAGAATTATTATCCAAAATCGTTTCATAATTGAAGGACAAAAAAGAAAACAAAAAGGTTGTCCAAAACAACTTCCCATTCCCATCTCCCCCCTATTACCCTATTATCTTATTATCCTATTATCTTCTTATCCTATTATCTTCTTATCCTATCTTTGCGGCATAAACGATTTGAAAAAACCATTAACCGCGTATGACGATCTCCCGTTATTCTGAAAAAAATGCACTCCAATATCAAGAACTTAAAAAATTAAAAAACTACTCCTACCAGAAGATTCTCACCAAAATTTTAGACGAAAAAACACAAAACTCCTTTCTAAAAGTTGATCAAAACTATCTCAATGAAATAGTACTTTGGAAAGTAAATAGATACGCAGCTTTCAATGATGAGGTTATTCAACTCCTCAATCAAATCAAAGAACAAAAATCTGAATTGATGAATGAGGATGTCACCAGGCTAGTCCTCTCTTTACTGCTAAAAACACCTGGTGTTCAACTTCCGATGGCCTCTACTATTTTAAGATTTATAAATCCAAAAATTTATCAAATCTATGATCAACGCGTTGGTCGATATATTAAGTTTGAGAATCCCAATAGTGGAATTCAATCCCCTAAAAACGAAGCTTTAATAGAAAAAACAGTTACCTTTTATCTTGGCTACCTCCAGCGTCTTAAAGATATTTCAAAAGAAATAAATGTAGAATTCGAACTCCTCGACCGCGTGCTCTACATCGCCGACAAAGACGAAAACAAAGATATCTCACTCAAAAAATAACCATTACAATACTACCCTATTATCCTATTACCCTATTATCCTATTACCCTATTATCGTCCCGCACATATAAAACAGCATGCGTGCACCAACGTTGCCATTCCAATCGTCTTCGCCAGGGGAAACTTCAACGAGGTCAAAACCAATTATTTCTTTACCGCTTTCTTTCAATTTGTGCATCAAATATGTAGCCTCATCAAACCACAAACCACCAGGAACGGGGGTTCCAGTGTTTGGACATAAAGTAGGATCTAGTCCATCGATATCAAAACTGATATGCACTTTATCAGGCAATTGCTCTACGATTTGATCACAGATATCTTTCCATGTTGCGCCTTCAAATTGACTTCGACGCATAGCAGTGTTGGTATGAACAAATACACGTCCGCCTTGGCCGGTGGCCACATCATTTTCTTGTTCGCAGAAATCTCTAATACCCACTTGCACGATGCGACTCACTTGAAGCAATTGAAGTGCATTATACATGATAGAAGCATGTGAATAGGTAAAACCTTCAAAGGCAATTCTAAAATCCATGTGAGCATCAATGTGCAAAATGCCAAAGGAAGCATGGCGTTTTGCCTGTGCTCTGAAATAACCCAGGGGCGTGCTATGGTCACCACCTACCAATCCCACCTTCTTTCCTTGCTCCATCCAATAGGTGCATGTCGCCTCCACCCATTGATTCATGGTTTCGCATGCCGCATTAATTTCAGACTGCATCTTTTGTGCCTCAGGATCTGTTTCTACATCCACCCCATCTTCGTACATGGCAATGATTTCCTGAGCTTTTTCTTTCATTATATCTGACAAATTCGCCAAGTCTTGTGGAACATCAATCATGGCGATTCCCTTTTTCCACAAATTTGGAAACTCTGGATGAAAGAGATCCACCTGAAAGCTGGCCTCCATGATGTGTTCAGGACCACCTGAAGCCCCAGAACCATAAGAAACAGTCACTTCCCAGGGAACGGGTACGAGCACCACATCCGCTTCTGCAGGGCTAAACGGAAGTCCATAAATATTGCTATCTGTGAGCGCCGCGCCATTCGGGTCGAACGCTTTGATCTTTTCTTCTTTTGTCATGGGGCAAAAGTAAGGAATCAAAATCATTGAATCATTACTCCCTTATTTAGATAGTTTTACTATCATTAACAAAAGTTATCAAACTATTCAGGAAAGTATTAGTTTATTTGTACATGCAGAAAATTTTAGAGCATTATACCGTAAGTCTCGACAAAGCCCTGTATGCGAAAGACCCTGTATCTTCCGATATTGGAAAAGATATATTGCGTGAGTCTGTCAAAATCCTTGCACGTGAAGGACTGGAGGCTTTCACGTTTAAGAAACTCGCCACAGCAATGTCTTCTACCGAGACTACGATTTATCGCTACTTCAACAACAAGCACCAGCTAGTGATGTATCTCAGTTCATGGTACTGGACACAGCTCGAATGGAAGATTGTATTTGCTACCGCAAACATCCCTGACCCGAAAGAACAACTTCTTCGTGTAGTGGAAGTTCTATCAGAAAAGGCACAACATGATCCCCGTTCAAGCATCGTGAACGAAGAGCTCGTGCAAAAAATCGTGACCCGTGATGCTTACAAAGTCTTTGAAATTTCGTGGGAAAGCGATGCCCAAAAGAAAGGCTACTATAAGGCATTTCAAGACTTAAATGACCGCATTGCCGATATCATCCACCGTTGCGACAAATCTTACAAGTTTAGCAGGGCATTGGCCACTACGCTGGTAGAAACCGCGCAGCGTCAGATGTGTTTCCGCAATGACCTTCCGCATCTTACAGATGTGGGTAAGTCAGAGAAACAAACTCAAGAATTTTTGAACTCATTGGTATATAATATTACAAAATAAAATGGCCGACGGCACTTCCAACTCCTCCGCAGTCAAGCGGTTTTTCAGACTCGTTCATAATGAAAGAGTCGATATTCAAAATATTATCATCTTCGCTGTATTCAGTGGGTTGATCAACCTATCCCTACCTCTCGGTATTCAAGCAATTATCAATTTCCTTAACTCTGGTGAGATTAGCACCTCTTGGGCTTTGCTGCTTGTATTCGTGGTACTGGGTGTGGCTCTTGTAGGATTTTTACAAATAAAACAATTGGCAATCACTGAAACCATCGAGCAGCGTGTATTTGCGAAGGCAGCATTCGATTTCGCCTTCAGAATACCACGAATCAAGCAAGATGCTGTGCAGAACAAATACGTCCCAGAACTAGTAAATAGATTCTTCGAAGTACTAACGGTGCAGAAAGGTCTCTCTAAAATATTGATAGACTTCTCCTCTGCTGCTCTCCAAATTATTTTTGGATTGATACTCCTTTCTCTTTATCACCCGATGTTTATCCTATTAGGTATAGGGCTCGTATTTCTTTTGTATGTGATTTTCCGTATTACAGGCCCTGCCGGCTTGCGCACCTCACTTGAAGAATCGAAATATAAATTCGAAGTAGCACACTGGCTTGAAGAGATAGGAAGAACGATGAATACTTTCAAACTCATCGGTAATTCCGAACTTCCGGTAAAACGTACCGATGAGCTTGTATCTGGATATCTCAAGGCGCGTAAAAAACACTTCCGCATTCTCGTTTGGCAGTTCAGTGGAATGATTGTTTTCAAAGTCGTCGTAGCTGCCGGTCTATTAATCCTTGGTTCATTGCTCGTCATCGACCGTCAAATCAACATCGGACAGTTTGTTGCTGCTGAGGTCATCATCGTTATGCTTATTGGTGCTGTTGAAAAGCTCATCTTGAGCATGGACACCATCTATGATTTGCTCACTGCTCTTGAAAAAATTGGAACTGTGACAGATCTTCCCGTTGAAGAAGATAAAGGAACCGACCTCAGAGATACGGACTGTGACAATGGTTTGAACATTCGATTCAATAATGTTGCATTCTCATATCCAGATGGAGATGAGCAAGTTTTAAAAGGTGCGAGTATGGAGATTATCTCTGGTCATCGCGTTTGTATTAGCGGACCGAACGGAGTGGGAAAGACAACTCTTCTCAAACTCCTTACAGGAATGTATAATTCATTCTCAGGCACCATAACCTTGAATGGCCTTCCATTTAGAAGTTTGCGTATCGAGGCACTTCGTTCCATCATTGGGGACAACCTGAATGATACCGACGTATTTAAAGGCAGCCTCTTCGAAAACGTTCAGGCAGGAAGATCCAACATTACAA
>CANGVZ010000061.1 GCA_947457285.1 Flavobacteriales bacterium
ACACAGTCACGTCCATGCTAGAGGTAGCATTTGCTGGCTGGCTGATTTCAATTTCGCGGAAAATATCACAGCCATTAGCGTCAATGATTTCTAACTCATAAAGACCCGCTTCTAAGTTTGAAACATCCGCTGTATTCGCCGCAATATTCGACCAGTTGTAGATGTAAGGAGCTGTTCCTCCGAATGCTTCTACTGATATTGATCCATCGTTACCTTCGAAGCATGTTACATCGATATGACCAATTACCGCATCAAGCTGAGCTACCGGCTGATTTACCATGAAGGTCTCACTTGCAGAACAACCATTTGCGTCTGTCACTGTCAAAACATATTCTCCAGCAACAAGTCCGCTGAGGTCTTCGCTGATCTCTCCATTAGACCACAAGAAAGTATAGCCTGGAGTACCACCTGCGATATCTACGTTTATTGCTCCGTTATTTCCATCAAAACACAATACATCAACTTCATTTCCAGCGATGGTCAAAGGAGCTGATGGCTCGCTGATGGTGAAGCTTTGAGTTGCAATACATCCGTTCGCATCTGTTACAGTGCATACGTATGTGCCAGCTACGAGACCAGTGATAATGGCTGATCCATCTCCATCAGGGTTGCCTGTCCAATCGTATACATAGTCACCAGCACCACCAGATACAGATACAGAAGCAACTCCATCATTACCTGCATTGCATGCAACATTTGTTTGCGCAGCAGCCGATACAACAAGTACTGAGGGTTCGCTAATCTCGAAGCTTTGTGAAGCCGAACAGCCGTTAGCATCCGTTACAATACATCCGTAATTACCTGCAACGAGCCCAGAAATTGAAGCAGTGCCGTCACCAATTGGACTACCGGTCCAATCAAAAGAATATCCACCTGCACCGCCGCTTACGTTTACCGAAGCAGCTCCATTGTTGCCTCCGTTGCATGAAACATTTGTTTGCGAGTCAAAAGATACTACCATTACAGAAGGCTCGCTTATCTCAAAGTTTTGTGAAGCGGTACAGCCGTTTGCATCTGTTACAGTACATACATAGTTACCTGCAACCAGACCTGAAATTGAAGCAGTTCCGTCACCATTTGGACTACCTGTCCAATCGTAAGTATATCCACCTGCACCACCAGATACAGATACAGAAGCAGCCCCATTGCTACCACCATTACATGCTACGTTTACTTGTGATTGAGCAGACGCAACGAGTGCAGTTGGCTGAGTGATTGTAAAGTTTTGTGAAGCAGTACATCCGTTTGCATCTGTTACTGTGCAAGTCCAAGTTCCAGCTACGAGGCCTGTTACAGATGCAGTGCCGTCACCTGTTGGATTGCCTGGTGTCCAGTTGTAAGTATATCCACCTGCACCACCTGATACAGATACAGAAGCAGTTCCATTGCTACCACCATTACATGCTACGTTTGCTTGTGATTGAGCAGAAGCAACGAGTGCTGATGGTTGAGTAATGGTGAAGTTCTGTGTTGCTGTACAGCCATTAGCGTCAGTTACAGTACATGTCCAAGTACCGGCTGTGAGGCCCGTTACAGAAGCAGTGCCATCACCTGTTGGATTGCCTGGCGTCCAGTTGTAAGTATATCCACCTGCACCACCTGATACAGATACCGAAGCAGCCCCATTGCTACCACCATTACATGCTACGTTTGCTTGTGATTGAGCAGAAGCAACAAGCGCAGTTGGCTGAGTAATGGTGAAATTGCGTGTTGCTGTACATCCATTAGCGTCAGTTACAGTACATGTCCAAGTACCAGCTGTGAGGCCTGTTACAGAAGCTGTACCGTCACCTGCTGGATTGCCTGGTGTCCAGTTATAAGTATATCCACCTGCACCACCAGATACAGATACAGAAGCAGCTCCATTGCTACCACCATTACATGCTACGTTTGCTTGTGATTGAGCAGAAGCAACGAGTGCTGATGGTTGAGTGATGGTGAAGTTCTGTGTTGCTGTACATCCATTCGCATCAGTTACAGTACATGTCCAAGTACCAGCTGTGAGGCCTGTTACAGACGTAGTACCGTCACCTGCTGGATTGCCTGGTGTCCAGTTGTATGAATATCCACCTGCACCACCTGATACGGATACAGATGCTGCACCATTGCTACCACCGTTACACGATACGTTTACTTGTGATTGAGCTGATGCTACGAGTGCAGTAGGTTGAGTAATGGTGATGTTTGCCTGAGCTGAACAACCATTACCTCCTGTTACAGTAACCACGTAGTTTCCTGCACTCAAGCCTGTTGCTAATGCAGCAGTTCCGCCTGAAGGAGACCATGAGTAAGTATAAGGAGTCACGCCACCTGATGGAGTGACAGATGCAAAACCATTAGAACCACCATTACATGCAACATTCGTAATAGCGGTACCCAATGAAGGTACGGCATTTACAGTTGCAACAACAGCAGTGCGTGCAGTAGAATTGCATCCGCCATTGCTGGCCTCTGCCCAATATGTAGTGGTTGCCGAAATAGAAGGAGTAGTGAACGAATTACCTGTTCCCAGGGCAGTTCCACCAGAAGATGCGGCGAACCAGTTGATCACTCCTGCGCTTGCAGTTGCAGATAATGTAACTGTTCCTGCTCCGCAGCGTGCGGCTCCTGCAGACGTTGCTACAGTTGGAATTTGATTGATCGTTGCAATCACTTCCGAGCGTGTGGGTGTCGTACATGAACCATTTGTGCTCGATACCCAGTAGCTTGTTGTTGCGCTGAGTGATGGAGTTGTATATGATGTTCCAGTAGTTAACGCTGAACCTCCTGTTGAAGCTGCAAACCAGCTAATTGTTCCCGCGCTCGCTGTGGCTCCAAGAACTACTGTTCCGTTACCACATCGAGAATTATTTGTAACAGCAGTGATTGAAGGAGAAGCATTCACAGTAACAGTCGTATTCAAGGTAGAGTTACAACCAGGAGCAGAAACAGTAACAGAATATGTACCGCCACCATTTGCTGGTATATTCGCGATACTTGGATTTTGTAAACTAGAAGCAAAACTATTTGGGCCTGTCCAAGAATAAGTGAACGGACCACTACCGCCTGTAGTTGTTACACCGAGTTGAAGGGTAGTTCCAGAACAAACAGGACCAGAATTAGAGGCAGCAAAATTGTAAACAGTAACCATTCCCACGTTACTGAAAGCAGTTCCGCAAGATCCATTTTGAAGCACAGCTCTATAATAACGTGTGGCTGTGATACCAGAATAACTGATAGATGTCGAAGTGTTGGCTACTGTTGTCCATACCACACCAAAGTCATCAGAGAATTGCCAGCTTTGAACAGTACCAGTATGACCAGACAAAGTCAGTGTACCTGAATTGGTACCACCGCAATGCGTAGCATTGCTAACGCTACCGCCGATTGGAGGAGTACCACTATTAACCGTAATCGTATAAACGCCAGAAAAAACAGGACTACCGCAGCCACTGTTTTGAACACGTGCCCTAAAGAAATAAGTTCCCGCTGTTGGAATCGAATTCGTAATCGTAGTGCTTGTAGAATTGATTGTTGTAAAAGTGGCGAAGTTCGAAGCTGTAGATCTTTGCCAATCCACTACCGAACCAACATTACCAAAAAGAGTGAGCACGGCAGAACCGCCAGCGCAAATCGTATTGCTTTGTGCGTTTATCACACCTCCATTAGAAGCAGCTACTGTAAGCAGTGTTGAGGAGGTAGCCAGGTTAGAACATGAAGGTGAAGTTGAGTTAATAATTGCTCTATAGTATCTAGATTCAGTGAGACCTGTTACGTTGAGTGTTGTTGATGTATTCGCGATTGCATTACCTGCTGTAAGGAAGTCGTTTGTTGACCATTCCCATCTAACTACAGTTCCAGAGAAAGGTGCTAAAGTCAAAGTAGCGCTACCACCTGAACAGATCGTAGTATTTCCGCCATTCACGCCAGTAGTAGGAGCACCGCTAACATTGAGTGTGCGTGTATAAACAACTGTCGAAGTTGACAAGTCGGTAGGCATACCGCCATATTCTACCAAATATGCAATGGAAGAGCCGTTAGGGAAGTCATTCCATGTTCCCGTATTATTAATCATGTGACCATAATCTTCTTCTCCTATTCCACCTCCGCAACAATCATTTGGCTCACTTCCCGCCCATGCTTGATAAACGCCTGCGATAGCTGAGCCAACGTTATTACCAACTGCGTTACCATTTCTCATCTGGGTTCCTCGCTCTGGACCCGTTACCCAGTACCAGCGGCCCTCGGCAGCAGCTTGATTTGCAAACTGAGTAAAACCAACTGCCGCGTTTATTTCAGAAAAATTATCAGAACAACCCAGCCAAGAATTGGTGCTGGTAAAGGCCTGAATGAAGCTATTCTCAGCCGCCGAAGTAATGGTGGTGAGATAACCTTGATAACCAAAATAAGAAGAGTTTTGTGCAATGGTACGAGCGTTAGTCCAATTTGTACTTGCAGTTACTAACTGATAAAAATGATCATTCAAAATATTATAGAAAACTGTTCCGAAATTGAATGATACTTTTCGCTGCTCTGGGAAACAGACAGCAGAAGTAGTGCGAATAGTAACGCGTCTCAATAGATCTTGCCACACCGTCGGAGAGGCAGTACCTGAGAACTGAATACTGCGTGTGGCTGTGTTGAACGCAGAGGCTGTAATGCCTGCGGGCAGCGCACCGTTATAACCAAGAATATCACCATTGGTGTAGCTACCTGTGATGGTAACTGTAAACCCGGTGATATTTCCATTAGCACTGATAACGAGGTCGGGATCAACAACAGTGGCAATGTTGTTTGGCACTGTAGCAATAGTTCCCGCACCCGTGACAGATACTTGCGAAGCTGATTGCGCCGTCGCCGTGACAGCGCAAAGCAGACAGAGTGTAAAAGCAATAAGCTGTACACTCAGCGTAGTGAGTAGACGAAATTTAAGCATGTAAATTAAGATTTAAGTAATTAAAGAGTGGATTAAAAAAAAGTGACATAATCAAGGGTTTTATTATGTGTCATTACCATGTTTTGATTATCAAAAAACGGCTGACAGTCACTCAATACGGAGGTGTTCCACTCAGGTTTTTAGTGAAAAATAGTCAGTTGTAAAAATGAAGGTATCGACTTCAAAACAGCAAGATTGAGATTGAAAAAAAGGGGCACGGAAAAAGGGACAAAGCGACAAAGCGACAAAGCGACGAGCGACAAAGCGACGAGCGACGGAGGGACGGAGGGACGAAGGGACAAAGCGACGAGCGACAGAGGGACAGAGGGACAAAGCGACGAAGCGACGGAAGGACGGAGGGACGAAGCGACGAAGCGACGGAGGGACGGAGCGCGCGCCCATGGGAACGGAGGAAATATAGAATGGACTTGGCGATCTTGTGGGATCGATGCCAGACCCCGTAGGAGTCGCACACAATCCGCGAATGTGTTACGCACGAAACGACGAAAAACAACACCACGCTCAGGAATATTTGCATGTTCCCTACCTGCAATTCGCAATTCAAAATTCGCAATTCAAAAATTCGCAATTCGTAATCCCTTGTTCTTTGTTCCCCAGTCCCCTTGTTCCTTGTTCCTTGTTCCTTGTTCTTTCAGTCCCCTTGTTCCTTGTTCTTTCCGCCCTTGTTCCCAAAAATCCCCTTGTTCCCATGTTCCCCTGTTCCTTGTCCCAAAATCCCACTTCTGAACCTTTGGTTTATATTTGCTATGTTTACCGCCCTAACGAATGAGAAAGCAAATACTTTTTGTACTTTTTACAATAACCTATTGTGCATCTATGGCGCAGTACACCACCAATCCATTGGCTGAAAAAAAGTGGGTGAACGTTGCGGCGGGGCTTTCCAATATGGATAACATTAGTTGGAACGTTGGAGCTACGGCATCCTTCCGCGGAGATGTCATCATCATGTCTGCTCGACTTGCATATTCCCAAGAATTAATTGAGGCTGCTAATGACTCCGTCTTCTCTCCAAAAAATAGACTGCTCGAATTGGGCATGATGTGGGGAGAAGGATATGGCGGCAAAAACTGGTATGTATCAGCTGTCGGTGGTATGGGACTAAACGTGCGATTCTTTGGCGACGATGAAGAAGACTCCGATGCTGTGAGACGTCTCGCTGCAGTCACCATTGGTGTGCCATTGCAAATTGAATTTGGTATATTTATGACAGACAATATTGCACTTACATTCAATGGTACCGCCAATTGGAACTTTAGAGAACCCTACGCTGGCGGTCAGATGGGAGTGACATATCGCGTCAAGAAAAAATGAAATCAGATATTCAACATATTGATGACATCACGCTGTTAGTGGATACTTTTTATAATAAAGCATTCCAAGAACCTCTCCTCGCGCCACACTTCGATGGTCTAGATTTCGAAAAACATAAACCCCACATGGTAAATTTCTGGGCGTTTGTACTACTCGATAAACCTGGATATACTACCAATGTTTTTGATAAACATACGCATCTCAAAATCGGCAGAATCCACTTTCAAAAGTGGGTAGAGATTTTTCATCAAACAGTGGATGAATTGTTCGCTGGCGATAAAGCCAATGATGCTAAGCTTCGTGCCTCTACCATCGGTTGGACTTTCGGAGAAAAAATGGAAAAACTTCAAACCAATTCTGACGAATGAATCGTAAGGCATTTTTAAAAAAATCAGCTCTTGCTGCTGGAGGAGTCTATTTTTTGCCCCAATTTCTCTTGTCTTGTAAAAAAGAGAGTCCATTCGAAGACTTAAAATTCAATGGAACTGTCGGCATTGTTGGTGCCGGTGCCGCTGGACTATACGCTGCATATCTATTAAGAAAAAGTGGCATTCCCGTCGAAGTGTTTGAAGCCTCTGATAAAATAGGGGGACGCATTCGTACTTTGGAAGGTTTCGCAGACTTCCCTATTGACCTAGGCGCCGAAGAAATTCACGGCGAACGAAGCCTTTGGTATGATGCGGTTCGCGAAGCTGCACCCGAATTTATAACTGCTGATCTTGAAGATATATACTACTTTAACGGTGTAAAATACACCGGAAACGAATTTGAAAATTCGCCTGAATACGCTCAGATTTCATCAATTATTGATGCCATCGCCGAATATAATGGTAGCGATATCTCAGCTTTGGCTTATGCTAATGTGCAACAGCTGCCTGAAAATCTGATTCCTTTTTTTAATGCGTGGGTTGGAAATGAAAACGGTACTGACATTTCTCGAATCGGAATGGCTGGCCTTGCTCAAGCTGAGCGTGAATGGACAGCGGGCGAAGAAAATCTCATGATGCGAAATCGCGATACTCTGAGCGTTCTATTAGAATTGTTCGCAATCGCTATTCCCAGTGTAAAGCTCAACACTCCTATCACGAATATCAATTATGAAGGAGGAAAGGTCGTCTTAACCGATAATGAAGGCAATACCTTTATGAAAGACCGAGTCATTGTGACTTCAAGTGTTAAGGTTTTGTTTGACCAGCTGATAGAGTTCGTTCCAAGCTTGCCCTCTCTTCACTTACAAGCGATTTCGAATATTGGAATGGGCGCCGGCTTCAAACTAATTCTAAAATTCGAAGAGCCTTTCTGGCCCGCGAATACAGGGAGTATTTACATCCCGGGACCTGTTCCAGAATTCTGGGCCACGGGAGATGGTGGGCGGAGTGCAGCCAACAATGTTCTCACTGCATTCGGTCATGGTTCTTATGCAGAAGCTCTACTTCAATCTCCCTCAACGATGATTGAAGCGATACTCGATCAGCTCGATGATTGCTTTGGCGGAATTACTGCATCTAGCAGGTATGTTGATCATTATCTGATGAACTGGACGGCACAACCTTATATCCGGGGCACGTACTCCTATCCTATTCCTGGAACATCCAATGACGCTCGAGCATTGCTGTCTGAACCCGTAAAAGATAAAATATATTTTGCCGGTGAAGCATGCGCCCGTAATGGACATCATGGTACAGTGCACGGTGCTCTTGAATCTGCTTTTTTTGCCATTCAACAACTCGTACAGACTCCATGAGAATACTGATAACCCTTGTGATGCTGCTTCATGCAGTGGCGGGAGTATCCCAACTCTCATTGCACTTAGGGCATAATTATCTGCGAGCGCAAGAATGGGATAATGTGATGCATTACTACAATTATGCGCGCCCTTGGCAGGATGATGAACTAAAGCCGCTGTCGCATGGTTACGATATTCGAGCGGGTTGGATTTTTCGATGGAAAGCCATAAAGAGCTTATATGTCCATCCTCAAATTGGCGTTCGACAATTCTCCACCAGCGCCAATAACAACAAAGAAGAACTCTTTGTTAGGCTCAGACAATATTCCATTCAATGCGATGTTAATTTCAACCCAAGAGCACTCTTTCACAATGTAAGTGCAGGCCCACTTGGCACTAGATGGTTTATGTTTGTTAGCCCCTCTGTCCAAGTGTGGCGCCCTTATGTAGAACAAGCGGAACAAGCATTTTATACAGAGGGTGATGAGGAAATATCACCAACGAATTGGAGCTGGAGTGCTGCGTTGGGTGTTGGTTATCGTGCAGCCATGATTTCCAAACAGTTTATCCTAAGTCCAAAATTTGGATTAAGATATACACCCAAAGCCGAATTGGATGATTTAGTATTTGCTGTTCAGGGAGGAAACCCTGGAGCGCTAGAGTCAATTCAAAGAAATTTGATTTTAATTGAAACAGGCCTGGAATTTGTTTGGATTTTTCCAAGAACAAAATCAGGAAAAGGATATATGAAACCGTGTTCAAATTGCTAGTATGAATAGATTATTTCTTTGTGTTTTTGTAATTTTTACTATAAGTGCTTCAGCTCGCCCACTGCCATTATTAGAAGATTCTATTGCTACATATTACAATGAATTAGCGAAGAGTAAAGATGACGCTCTGAGCGAGACCTTGAGCGCTAAA
>CANGVZ010000062.1 GCA_947457285.1 Flavobacteriales bacterium
CCCGAAACAATTCCATCCACTTCGTTGGTGACCATCATCGAATCATTTCCATTCCGCACGAAGAGATTATTTTTTATGTTGTATGCGAGTCTTCCAGAGCGGTGGTGATAATCGCTCACTTCGCCGTCTCCTTTCATCGCTGTTCCTTTGGTGATCATTTTGTTTTTAAAATTCACCGAATAGGCAACGTCAAGATGAATGAAATAAGCTTCATTGCTATTCACCCATTCAAATGATGGCATACGCTCTATTTTTTCCGGACAGTTCTTAAAGCCCTGAAGCTGCTCTATTGTGAGCCATTTGCTTTCTTTTCCTTTAATGTCTCCGATGAAAAGACTGTTTTCTTTATAATAAATGTAGCTTTCTGATTTGGGTAAAAATTGAATGCCCTGTTTGTTTTCAGGAGCGAACTGACGAAACTGACCCATCACAGATTCTTCGAGTGTGATGGGTGTTTTTTGATAGAATGTTGTAATATTGCCCAAAAGCAACAGTGTTGCAACAAGGAAAATCTTCATAAGGTGTAATTTTTGCGAAAAATAACAGGTTTGATGGGATTTTTCAAACTAATTGTTGCCCTACATTTGCACACGAAAATGAAAGTGATGAATGCACATATCAGAATCAAAGCGCTGGTCCTTCTTGGACTTACCGCTTGGTTGTTGTGTTTTCAGACCTATCACGCTCTGACAGAGCACTGGAATCTATTTGAATCCAATCATCACCACTGCGGGCATGATCATCACCATCACGATTCAATACCTCTCAGCGCTGGCATCAATGATTCGCAAGACTCAGAAGAAGATTGTGAAATCTGTAAACTGATTTCTACCCTTCCTTCTGAAATTGCTTATTTTGATTATGAAATTAAAAAATCAAGTTCTCCTGCGGAGTTACTTGGTATGTATAGTGAAGGCTATTTTGAAACATTCGTTTCACGCGAGTTCGGTCGCGGCCCGCCTGCTTTGGCTTAAACTCTTTTTCTCATTTCCTTTTTTTAAAATTCATTTTTTCTCAATTACATGTTTCAACGTGTAGTTCTGATCATGGCGTTGTTGTTCGCTGGTAACAACATATATGCTCAGAATATTACATATTCAGTATCGGGCATTGTCACAGATGCCACCGATGCGCTACCTGTTCCGGGCGTTCTCGTGGAGTGTCATGAGAATAATGTGTCCGCACTTACAGACAGCGCTGGTGTTTTTGTGATCAAAAATCTTGCTCCAGGGCACTACCATTTTCACTTTGAGATGGTGGGCTATGCGGCCTTTGCAAAGGATGTGGATGTGACGAGCGCTTCTATAAGTAATCTCAGCATATCTCTAAAGGCAAGCACCATTGAATTGAAACATGTGTTGGTAGAAAGTGAAATTTCCAAATCAACTTATTTACAACAGTCGTTAGACCTCATGGTATTGGACAAACAAGAGTGGACTTCCTCATCTGCGATGACTTTGTCGCAGCGTTTGACGCGCCTTCCCGGAGTGAACCAACTTCAAACGGGAGTAGGAGTGAGCAAACCTGTGATACGAGGTCTCAGCGGCAATCGCATTGTAGTAAGTGATTTGGGAATGAAACAGGAAGGACAACAATGGGGATCAGACCACGGACTTGAAATTGATGCTTTCGCGGCAGAAAAAGTAGAAGTGATCAAAGGTCCGGCCTCATTAATGTACGGCAGCGATGCGCTGGGTGGTGTGGTACGTGTGCAAACACCTTCCATCGTAAAAAAAGGATTAAGAGGAGAAGTGGCCTCGCTCGCTCGCACCAACAACGATTACATCGGTACATCGGCAATGTTGGAAGGCAGCACGGGAAAATTCTTTGCGAAAGCACGAATTACATTCAGTGATTACGGTGATTATCGCGTACCGGCAGAACGATTTACTTACCTCAATCGCACCTTGCCAATAGTGAATCAGCGTTTGAAAAATACGGCAGGGGAGGAGTTGCATTGGCAAGTTACGGGCGGTTATGTTTTTAATCGTGGTATCATCAAAATCACACAATCTCATTTTTCTCAAAAGAATGGTTTGTTCCCCGGCATCGTCGGTATTCCTACTGGTAATGCGGTAGCAGACGATGGCGATGTGCGCAATGTCGCATGGCCACGACAAGAAGTGGATCACTTCAAAACCGCGCTCAACGCTACCTTCCATCTCAATCATGGCTGGCTGGAAGTAGATGCAGGAAGGCAGGTGAACTTGCGCAAAGAAATCATTCGCCCTCACAGAGAAGGCTATGCACCGCTGCCTGACAATCCGCTCGCGCATCACTTAGAACTTACAACGTATCAAGCCTCCGCCAGATGGCATGCACCGCGGCTAGGCGCATGGAGATTTATTCCAGGAATGACAGCACAACAACAATCCAACGAAAGAGCGGGATGGGAATTTTTACTGCCGAATCATCGTTCGGTTTCGTGGGGTGCATTTGTTTTTGGAGAATGGAATAAATCGGAGACGAGCATCTTCAATTTTGGTATTCGCTACGATTATGCACACCAATGGTCGGATAATTTTCAAACTCCCATCTATGCGCCGGGCGAAGTGATTGTGGGGTATACAGACCGCGTGGGAGCTGTCGATCGCAATTTCATGAATTACTCTGCTTCCGCAGGATGGAGTAAGGTATTTGATAAGAATTGGAATGTTAAAACAAATGTTGCTCGCAGTTTTCGTGTTCCAAATGCAGCAGAACTGTTAATCAATGGCATACATCACGGCACGTTTAGGCACGAACAAGGAGATGCGAATCTGAATAGTGAAATTGGCTATCAATTGGATGCCGCTTTGGTCTATGATCAAGAGAGTGTACATTTCAAATTAACACCTTACTTCAATTATTTTGATGGCTATATCTACTTGCGTCCAACGGCAAGATTTTCTGAGCTGCCCGATGGAGGCCAAGTGTATCGCTATACGCAACACGATGCGGTCTTTGCTGGTGCAGAACTTTACGCGGAATGGCATCCTATCGAGTCGCTTCATCTCGAAGGTTCGGTGGATGGTGTTTATGCTTATAATGTGAACACCACTTTAGGCTTGCCATTTACTCCGCCTGTGCGTGCGCGATTGATGACCGAATATGAAAAAGACATCGAAGGAAAGAGACTGCATGCATGGAATATTGGATTCAACTACCTCGTGTGGGCTGATCAATACAACGTGGATCGCAACGAAGACGCCACAAAAGGCGCTTATACATTGGATGTATTCGCGGGACTCGAATTCAAAATAGCAAACACAATAGTGAACGGCCGCATAGCGGCAAACAATTTATTAAATCGTTTTTATTTTAATCACATGAGTGCATATCGACAATTGTTGCTTCCAGAACAAGGTCGCAATGTTTCGTTTGCACTTCAAATCCCATTTGAAATTATTCATCAAAACAAAAACAAATAATTATGAAAAAGGCAATTTTATTTTTTGCAGCAGTAGTGATTTTGGCATCTTGTAAGAAGGACGAAGAGGATACAACACGTCCGGTGATTGGTTCTGTGAAAGTGAATGGCGCTGTGGCTGATGAACACGATGTGGAAGCAGGCACTACTATTTCAGTAGAAGTGGCCATGACTGACAACAAAGATCTCAATCAATTGAAGGTAGATATTCACTCTGCCGATGATGGTCATACACATGGTGATGATGGTGGCACTGAAGAAGTAGTGGAAGAGAACATTGGTGTGTGGAGCGATGCGCGCATCATCAGTGTATCAGGTGAGTCGGATAAAGAAACGATCTCATTCACTATTCCAAATACCATCAAAGGTCACTGGCATATTGAGGTATCGTTGATTGACAAAGACGGTAACGAAGCCGTGGAGTATGTAACAACACTTCATGTTGAAAATGCGAATCTTCCAGTATTTGAAATCACCACCAATCCTGCGATTGTAAACGGTGAGATCGAGCTTGAGATTGGTGGCACTTTCTTGCTTTCAGGTACTATCACAGATCCAGATGGATTTGAACACATTCACATTGAAGTAGAAGATGAGGCAACAGGCACTGTGATATGGGAACAAGAAGTTACTGTTGTTGCTGGAAGCACCATCACGTTGACAGATATTCTCGTAGGTCCATTTGCTACAGCAGGCGACTATCACATCCACATCCACGCCGAAGACAACGCCGGCTTCGAAGGCGAGTGGGAAACACACGTGCACGTGCACTAAAAGAACGAGAATAAGAACGAGAACAAGAACGAGAACGAGATTCTGAATTCTGAATTCCGAATTTTGAATTACGAATTCTTAACCTCAGGTTTGGTTGAGTAAATTGGTGAAAACCGCCTTCCCGACGGGGGAGGCGGTTTTGTTTTTTGGACTAATTTGCGGTCATGATTGAAGAAGTAATAGTTCACGTAAAAGAAGCATTGCGCGATGCAGAGGCGGGACATGATTGGTTTCACATCGAGCGAGTGTGGCGCAATGCGCTATGCATCCACGAACGTGAAGGTGGAAACAAATTGGTAATAGAATTAGCCGCCTTGTTGCACGACATTGCGGACTCTAAGTTTCATGGAGGCGACGATAAAATAGGGCCGCGCAAGGCACGCGAGGTGATGGAGCGATTGGGATTCGAAGCTTCGATCATTGACGAAGTTGTCTTTATCATAGAGAATATTTCATTCAAAGGCGGCAGAGACATTCCGCAACGTCGCACGCTTGAATTGGACATCGTGCAAGATGCTGACCGTTTGGATGCGATCGGTGCAATTGGTATTGCGCGCGCTTTCAATTATGGAGGATACAAAGGCAGAGCCCTTTACGACCCTGCCATTCCACCGAATATGAATATGACCAAGGAAGAATACAAGAAGAGCACCGCACCGACCTTGAATCATTTTTATGAAAAATTATTTCTACTAAAAGACCTAATGAATACCGCCACCGGCCGCACACTCGCCAACGAACGCCATCAGTTCATGCAACAGTTCGTGGAGCAATTCCTGAGGGAAAGCGGATAGACGAGCGACTAGCGACTAGCGACTAGATACTAGTGACTAGATACTAGTGACTAGTGAAATTCTGAATTCCAAACTCCTATTTCCTACTTCCTACTTCCTACTTCCTATCCCCTATCCCCTATACCCACGCCCCTATCGATCAGTCCTCCCTGCTGCCGTCGTCGGCCATGCGGACCATTTTGGGGGTGAACTTGGCGACGATGTCAACCAAATCTGTCTGAGCAGCCATTACCGTTTCGATGTTTTTATAAACCATCGGAGCTTCATCGAGTCCTGCGCCAATCAAATTCACACCGTTTTCTTTGAGTGCATTTCGAAGTTGTTCTTTCGTCACCGTCTTCATAGCAAGAGAGCGACTCATCACTCTTCCCGCGCCGTGAGAGGCGGAATTGATGGCGTTGCTTTCTCCTTTTCCTCTCACCAAATATCCTGCTGCCGTCATAGATCCAGGGATGATTCCCATCACACCCTTCGCCGCAGGCGTGGCGCCTTTTCTATGTACAATCACTTCTTCACCATTCCATGTTTCTTTCCATGCAAAGTTGTGGTGATTCTCTACTTTCGCCAGCACTTGTGCTCCGAGCGCTTTGCTAATGCGCTGATGAATCACTTCATGACACGCAGAGGCATAATCACCTGCGAGATTCATTGCCATCCAATATTCTTGTCCTTCTGCTGAGTTCATATCAAGGTATGCAAGATTTTCCGCGGCTTTCGGTAGACGACAAATTTCTTTTGCCAGCCTGGTATAATGTCCGGCAATGGTAGCACCAAAGCCGCGGGAACCTGAGTGAGTGAGAAGCGCAACGTATCTTCCTTTCGGCACATTCAATGCGACATCATCTTTTTCAAATTCGATAATCCCAAATTCCACGAAGTGATTACCACCTCCCGATGTTCCCAGTTGATCGGCGGCTTTGTCCTTTAATTTTTTCACCAAATCGTTCATTTCGAAATTGGGATTGTCCAAAATTTCATGCGAAGCTTTGAATTTGTTTTGCCAACCAGCACCCGCACCAAACTTGGTCCACGCAATGAGTTCGCGCTTGTATTTGCTTTCGTTATCCGCGTAATGATTTTCCGGGATGTCGAAGATAGAAAGGGCCATACGGCAACCTATATCTACGCCTACACCGTAGGGGATGATCGCGTTTTTAGTGGCAAGCACACCTCCAATCGGCAGGCCATAGCCCTGATGCGCGTCTGGCATCAAGGCTCCACCCACAGCTACTGGAAGCTTTACTGCGATCTCCATTTGTTCGAGCGCTCCAGCTTCGATATTTTCTGCACCGTACAGCGTGTAAGGAGCACCAAGGTCATTCAGTTGAATGATATTTTCTGTATTTGAGTTGTTCATTTTTTTATTTTTTACAAAGTAATTAATTATGTGCGCAATCTATTTGCGTAGTTGTGAAAGAATGAGCAAAATTTGAAAATAGTCGGGCTTTTTTAGTGAAGTAACTATTATCGACGGCATCATTCAAGTCATGTGCAGGTAACAAGCTGGGAGGGGCTTTTTACAGAAGTAACCCTCACATACGACACTGCATATGGTTTTTAGTTATTGCTAATTCAAGGAGACTTCTCGGATCATTTTCATTGCATCCTCACCACTTTCCAGGGCTTGGAGTACTTCAAAAATGCGTTCCGACCAGCCGGCAATCAAATTCACATCCCCACCGAGACGCTGGAATGGCACTTGGCCATATCCTGCGAGGTCGAATATGTATAGCTTTGCCTGTGGTGCTATTTTTTTGTAGGCCGTCCACATGCCTGCGATCGTTTTACCGTCGCTGTTGTTATTCCACATTTGACAATCGGTAAACATCATCACTTTATCCATCACGATGTTTTGGGATATCAGGTATTCAATCACCTTAAAACCATTGGTTGCATAGCCAACTTCACCTTCTCTTTTGTAGTATTCATCAACATTCGCAAGAATGTTGTTGTTTGGCATGTTTACAACCTTCCACGAGTCACCAAACATTCCTGAGATCACGCTCTTGCAGCGTGTCTGTAGACTCATTCCGAGTACGAGGCCGATATCGTAAAGGAGTATTTTACTCTTCTCAGATATGGGCTTTTGCATCGAACCGGATACGTCGCACGCGATAAGCACATTCGTGTTTTGATCAAAACCGATCATATTGTTTACACTTTGAAGTATTGCTACTTCAAGGGCGGACAATACACTTGACACATGCACCGAATGAAGTTTCTTGATTGCGCGATATGCTGCGAGAAATCGAAACGGCAGTTGCTTAGAGTTTAGCACATGGTTGGGCTCTGACAAGAATGCGCATATTTTTTGGATATGATCCGCAGATACACGTGCCTCCACAATGTTGCGAAGATTTCGCAGCATGGCCATATAGCCGAGTTGATTGCTATCAATCAGTTCTTCCCATTTTGCACGGAACGCTGCACTACGTGCTTCGGTGTTCTCATATACTTGTTGTCCAAGTGCTGACAATTCCGTTTCCCAAGTGTAAGGTGTGGCAAGATTATTTAGCGCTATTTTATTAAATATCTCTTGTTGCTCCTCACTTTTGGGTTGGGGGTGAACGAGGAAGAGTGCATCGCGCAGTGTTATTTCTCCATTGCGATTGTATTTAGCGAATTGATATTCATTGAACTCATTGAAAGCTTCTGCAAGTCCTTTTTGCACTTGCTTAGACATTCGGTTGAGTTTTTTGTATCCACTTCTTTCATTGGCTTTTTGATAGTAGGCAAGGAGCTCGGTGATTTCGTCGGCTCGACGCACCACGCCCTTTACTGTTTTGCGCACAACGTCAGTACCTCCATTGGTCTTTGCTAGTTCTACCGCAAGCACCATCGGAATGCTGCGCATATTCATTTTTTGGCGTGCATATACGGCAAGCTTACCCACAAACTCAGCGTCATTCTGCGCGATCAGTGCTTGGATGCGAGCAAGACGATTATGTGCTTTTTCATAAAAGGCATCGCTCAATCCAGATGTAACCACTGCTGTATAAAGTTCCATTTCAGGAGACAGTGTATATGCGCGGGCACCTTCTTTGTTTTGAGTTACCTTTGCATTTCTTTTGATGAGATTGAATTTCATAATCGTTTTGTTTATTGATTCTTTCTTTTTGTTTCTATGAATGTTGTTTGTCTCATCCACATCGCAAAGATTTTAGTCTAACTACGCAATGCATTTGCGTAGTAAAAAATATTTTTAAAAATAATTTTCTTTTCATTTCTTTCCTTGGTTTTCAAATACTTGAGTTTGGAGGTTTGTATTGTTGGAGTATAAACTACGCAAATAGGTTGCGTAGTAGGTTTGATTTTGCTAGTTTTAGACACTGGAAATAATACATTTTTTATGTCAATCAACAAATTTGCGCTCATCCGATACAAGACAATTGACAACTGTTTGCAGAATAGATTTCGCAAATGGACATTGGAAGACCTTGTGGAAGCGTGTTCTGAAGCCGTTTACGAGTACGAAGGAATCACGAAGGGAGTTAGCAAACGTACGGTGCAATTGGATATTCAGAATATGCGTAGTGACAAATTGGGTTACAACGCACCTATTGTAGTAACAGACAAGAAGTATTACAGCTACGAAGAAAAGGATTTTAGTATTACCAATACTCCCATCACCACGCAAGACTTATCCACGCTAAATGAAGTCTTGCATATTCTCAAGCAGTTCAATGGATTCGGTTATTTCGATGAGTTGAATGGAATGGTGACGCGACTGGAGGACAAGCTCTATAAGCATCAACACAAGGGAAAATCCTATATTGATTTTGAAAAAAATGAGCTGCTCAAAGGCTTGGAGTTTATTGATCCGCTGCATAAGTCTATCATAAATCAGA
>CANGVZ010000063.1 GCA_947457285.1 Flavobacteriales bacterium
CGTTTTTTAATTGACACTGTGCCTGGTGGCCGTTTCAAGTCTTTTGAAATATTGGTAAAAGATTCAATGGAACTAAGCAACACCTATTGGGTAAGTTTCTTTGAGGGTGACCGCTTGTGTGATAAAAAATTCGTAGTGCCTCCGAAATTTTTAGCACTTCAGAAAAAGGAATTGATTACTCCTCTGCGAAAGCCAGGGGTGGTGGTGCGATAAAAAAAAACGACCACACTTTTACAGTAGTGGTCGTTTGAAAAAAGCCTTCCAATTATTTTGAATGGAAGTTCTTGTGTATGTCTAGAATGGCAATACGGTAATACCAACAGCTACTGGATAGGCTTCAGGCCCTTTGCCATCGCGGAAAAGTGACGTTAAACCGTAGCTCGCCCAAAGTGTGAGATTGCGGTAACCCACACGCACGGTGGCATCCAGACTTACTGGTGCGAGGTTGAAATCATCCACAACCGTTTCGCGCTGAGTGCGACCATCTACTTCGAACTTCTGCTTGGTGCGGCTGCCAATACGGAGGCCACCAATGACTCCCATGTCTAAGTGAAAATTCTTGTCAGGATTGAGACTTGTATTTAAGGATAAAAGAAGTGGAACTTGAAGAGAGGTCACGCGGAGTTTATTCTTCGAGTAATTAGGAATCGAATCAATTACGCCCCACGTCGAGTCTGAGTTGTTCACGACGCGAACATTATCCGTGAAGGAATAACTATTCCACGCGATAGCCAAACCAGTGGTAATTCCTACATAGTCTTTAACGATTCGGATTTTCTCCTCTGCCATATTCCATCTCCAACTTAATGAGCGGGCAGGGTCATTGTCCAACCAAGCGTCTTGTCCATCAAAACCTGTTGTGCCTGAGGAATTCATAAGAAAATTAACTCCCAAGTCTAGACCAGCGAAATAGGTCAATTTTTCTTTACGCTCTTCATCAGTGAGACCCACAGAGCCCTTAACCGAGTCGGAAGGAGAGCGCTCCTTATCCACAATCAGAATTTCCATCTCTGGTAAACTGATACGAGTGGTATCTTTTGGTTGTTCTGATTGCGCGGCAACAACTGAGGTGATCAAGAGAGCAGCGAAACTTGTAATAAATGTTTTCATATCTGTAGATGTTATGATTGCTTGTTATTTGTCAGTGTGACGCCCAGATGTCAGGTTTCGTTACAGCTTATAGTGAAAAAAATTCCGTTTATGTGCGTTTTGCTACCATTGGCTCATTTTGTGTTGCCCATGTTGCACTAAAAAACCATATTTGCCACTCAGTGAACCGTCCACTACGCATAATCATCACTAGTTTTCTTGAAGATCGTTGGTCTTTGATGGTTAATTTATTGCGCGTCAGGCTCTTATCTTCTTTTTTGGCTCTTGCGGTTTTGAGTTCACTCGGCTTTTTGAGCCTTCCAGTGTTGGCCCAGTCGAATAAAGTAGTTCAGGATGAATCAATTAAACACCTCGAAGGTACGGTGGAGGTGAGTTTTAAAATTGATATGACTGGTAAACTAGACATCGTCTCCATCAATGCTACCGACCCCAAACTGGGGGAGTATGTCATTAATAAACTGAAGAAAATTAAGCTGGAAAAAGGAGACCCTCAAATCGGGCAGGTCATTAAATACAGATTTGTTTTTAAGAAACAGGTATAATTTACCAATTTTGCTTCATGGATTTTTTGGAAAATATTGAAATGCCTGCGTGGCTGTCTTATGGCATTGCCATTACCGTTGTCGTCATTTTCGTGTGGTGGAAATTTAAAAGCTATATTTTGTTTCCATTTCAAAGCAACGAAACTACTGGTATCATTACCAATTGGATGGCGATGTCAGAGGGCGGGAAACGCTATTATTATCCCCTTATAGAATTTACCACACTCGATGGTCAGTTGGTGAAGTTCAGAGCGGAAGAACGCAGTGAAGGTGCACCATTATACGAGCCAGGAACGTCTGTCACCATTAGGTATCATCAAAAAGACCACAAATTTGTTAAGGTGAAATATCCGTCGATTTAATTTTGACATTTAGGGAATTATCCTACATTCGTCCCGCTAAACAATTTAATAATTTATATCCAACATGAAAAAGTCATTTGCTCTTTTCTTCGCGTCTTGCGGCATTGTTGCCCTTTCATCTTGCGGTGGTGGCTGGACAGAAGAAAACAAAACTTCAATGAAAGAAACTTGCACTTCTCTTCAAGAGATTGTCTATCCAGATGATGCAAAGGCTATTTGCGACTGTTATGTGGACAAGCTTGTTGCTCAGTACCCAAAGGCTGACATGACTCCAGAACAAACTTCTGCTGTATTGGACGAGTGCTCTGCTGATGCTAAGAAAAAAGCTGAAGAAGAAGCTGAAAGAAAAATGCAAGAAATGCTCAATAGCATGGATGCTGCAATGGACACAACTACAGTGCCTGCTCAGTAATTCTCTCAAAAAAGATTATGATAGAAAATGCCTCAGCAATGAGGCATTTTTTTTTAATGTTTGTTAGCCAACTGGCCACAGGCGGCAGGTACTTCTGAGTTTTAATGTTTGTTAGCCAACTGGCCACAAGCGGCATCAATGTCTTTTCCGCGACTGCGGCGAACATTCACTACTAAATTGCGACTTTCCAAAAACTTGGCAAAGGCATCTACGCGCTCGGGTGATGCCTGTTGAAACTCTCCATCATCGATGGGATTGTATTCAATGATATTAATCTTTACGGGTAAATTCTTCGAGTAGTTGGCGAGTTCATGCGCGTCTTTGATGGTGTCATTGAAGTCTTTGAATATAATGTATTCAAATGTCACGCGTGTTCCAGTCTTGTCATAAAAATACTTCAAAGCATCGGCGAGAATCTCGAGGTTATTCGTCTCGTTGATATCCATGATGTGATTGCGCTTTTCATCATTGGCAGCATGTAGTGACAGAGCCAAGTTGAACTTTACCTGATCGTCTCCGAGCTTTTTGATCATCTTGGCAATGCCCGCCGTGCTCACGGTGATACGCTGAGGCGACATACCCAAACCATCAGGTGAAGTAATCTTTTCGATGGAAGTCAGTACATTTTTATAGTTTAAAAGTGGCTCACCCATTCCCATGTAAACGATATTGCTCAATGGTATTTGGTAGCGATTATTCGCCTCATTTCTCAAAAACACCACTTGATCATAAATTTCACCTGCGGTGAGATTGCGCATCATTTTGAGCCTGCCCGTAGCACAAAACTTGCATGCCAAGCTGCATCCGACTTGTGAAGAGATGCAGGCTGTCATACGGCTGGTAGTAGGAATGAGAACCCCTTCTACCACTTTATCACCTTCTAATTGAAAGGCACATTTTACCGTTTTATCGTTGCTCACCTGGCGATCGAGCAAGTTGATCGTGTGAAGCGTGAAATGCTCGGCAAGTAATTCCTGAAGGTTTTTTCCAATGTTTGACATTTGGTCAAATGACGTGGCCGATTTCTTCCATAGCCACTCCATCACCTGCTTGGCGCGAAATTTCTTTTCACCATGCGATTCCAGAAAGGTGATGAGCTCTTCGAGGGTGAGGGTCCGAATATCTTTTTGTGCAGTCGGCATATCGGTTGCAAAGATACTGCACAAATAAGAAAGCCGCCGGAATCTTTATCCCGACGGCCTTCAACCTGTTTGTTATGAAAATTACTACTTGCAGCCTTATGCGGATTTTTTGAAGGTTAGGCGGTAGCGGAATACTTCTCCAATTACCACGCTGTCTTTATCTACCTTCATTTTTCTTACTTGAGATTCAATGAATTTCTTGATAAGCGGATTGTTTGTCTGTATCAATACAATGCGAACATCACCTTCTGGATATACTTGCAACATTACATCAGCTGTGCCTTCAATGTTTTCTTTAGTGCTTTGTGGGTAGAAGATGTGCTTGTTTACTTCTTTGTCCATAGAGCGCTTGAGCTCTGTTTTTCTCTTGTTTTTGTCGCGGTTAACATCTGTGTTGTCTGCGCTGGCTGTGAGGTTCAAAAGAACACTGAACAGGATTGATAAAGTGAGTGCAATGCTTTTCATGGCGTTTGTTTTTTTATGTTGGTTTTTTTTAAATTCTGTTTGTTTGATAGTATGACGCCACGACTTCGATTTTGTTACACATTTTTTTTCAGAAAAATTTAAATTGATGATTTTAGTGATGAACGGCAATGGAAGTGTATGAATGAAAAAGGCCGCTTCGTGTATCACGAAACGGCCTGTTCATCTAGAAAAAAACTATTTGGTCGTGGTTTAATTACCTAATCTAATAGTGGTGCGTTCACCAGTGTCTGTATTAATAATGTCTATAAGTGCGTTCTGTGCATAACGAGCATCGCCAAACTGGATCGTTTGATTAGAATAACTTCCTACAATAGGTTCAACCAATTGTTGTCCCAAGACATTGTAAGCTGTAATCTTAAAGTTATATGCTTCATTATAGTTGAAGTTTAATACGATTCCTCCTGTGCTGAGATAGCCAGTGATGCTTTCTGTCTTTTCTTCAATTGTTACCTCAGCGTTACGTGCTTTTCTAATTTGGAAGCGAGCTTCATTATTATCTGGCAACAAGTCCACAGGCAAAGATTGTGTAGTGGACATGTTTACTTGCTTTTTAGTGAGCATGTCTTCAAAGAAGTAAGTAAATCCTTCTTCTGCAACATTACCGCTCCAGCTAATTACTGCTTTTCCACCATCGTGCGACTCGATTTTCAAAGGAATAATAAACTCTTCTTTATCGCTTGGGAATCCGTTGATCGCTAAGTCAAAGCCATCGGCACTCACCGAACAGAAATAAGGAGCGTTTTCTTGAGGACTCTTTAATTTCTGAGCATCTGAATCAAATTCAAAGCCCATCGTAGAAGTTTCGTCAAACGTGATTACCGTCTCATCTTTCTTTCCTCCATTGTTGAGCGAAAGTTTGATCATATTGGTTGAACGGAGATTCTTAAATGTGCCGCTTGTAGAAGTTTTTACGCTTTCTGTAACTCTGAGTATCGGAGAGGCAGCATTAGCTTGAACAAAGAAGCTTTGAGAACTTGGGATAATTCCTGTTCCTCCATTAGTGCCTACACCATTGATATAGCTTGCGAATTGTCCAATCGATTGATCATAAACATATACGGCGTTGGCGATATTCGTCTTTGTCCATCCAGCAGCATCCCAATCAATAGCGGATGGATATGGATTACCAACAAGACACCATCCGTCAGCTACGGCATTGCCAGTATTCGTGAACGTAACAGGAAGTGGCTGCAAATTTTTCAAGATGGGACCAGTTACATCCAAGTTGAGGTTTCCGGCATTCATATAAATAAAGTATCCGCGTCCAGCAACTAAACTTTCGCTGATAGAGGTAACTCCAGTATATCCTTGATTTCTGTTACCCGACAATGTTTCATTATACCATTGCACGTTATTGAATGAGTAGCTTGGGAAGTCTGAACCAGGGAATCCAGTAGTGATCATATCATCATTCCAATCGCTCACGATTTCTCCGGAAACAGGCGCACAGATATTTACCCAGCCGTTGCTAAGTGCAGTGTGATTTCTTTGGATAGTAACATCACCAATCACATCGCCACTTGATAAAGGTCCGATGCTGCCTGTGCCAGTGCTGTATGAATTTAGCGTCAATCGTCCGTTGGTACTGAATGTTCCAGCATTTACTTGAAGTAATCCTTTTACACTCATTCCTGTACCAGCCACCGATACCCCAGCAGCATTGTTACAATTTACATTGTGGAATTCTGTAATCGTAGTTCCAGTAATGGATTGTGAACTTGTTCCGTTGAAATTGACTGTACCAGTAGTAATGGTGTGTGTACCGCTATTTAGATAAGTCCCGTGTAGAGTCATTGATGTAGACCCTTGGTTGAAACTAGCAGTGTTTTCGATTGTGAAATTACGTGCTGTGATGAGCGCGTTGTTAGTGATACTATGACCCGCCTGAATTACAATACTTGTGCGGCTGCAGAAAGATGAAATGGCCTGAGGTGAACCTGTAGGACTCTTTGACCAAATTGCATCTGTAGTATTACCAGAAGCGCGACTGTACCAAACGGCAGCACCTTCAGCCAATGTGAATTCAGCGCCATTGTTCATGCTAACACCTGTGAATGTCAAGAATGGAGCGGAATAGCTACCTTCGATGGGTGTTTCGTCATCATATCCGTCCCCATCGTTATCTACCATTAAAATCATATCAGAGGGAGAAGGTGTAAGACCTGTCACATTGAAGCGAACAGTAATGGTTCCTACTTCCCCTGTTTCCTCTACTTTCCAGCGTCTGCCCATGATATTTGTAATGGCACAGCTGCTGCCGCCGTAAGCACTGAATGAAGTGCTTCCATTGTTATTACCGCAAATTAAATAATCTCCATTACCAAGGCTTGATGGACTTGAGAATTGAACAATGCCATCGCTATTTTCGCTTTGAGAGCTTGTTTGATTCAAGCCTTGAGCAGTATTATTTCCAATACCGAATAAGTCATGAGAATAACTTGAAAAACCGTAATAATCGTGCTCGGCAACAGC
This sequence comes from Flavobacteriales bacterium, assembly GCA_947457285.1. Classification (GTDB taxonomy): domain Bacteria; phylum Bacteroidota; class Bacteroidia; order Flavobacteriales_D; family Sanyastnellaceae; genus JAIXWP01. The sequence goes on from CANGVZ010000063.1 coordinate 6,527, forward strand.
AATGCTGAAACCGTACTTAATTGAAAGGTAGGTGTAAATATTTGCTTTTTCAGAAGCGGTTAATTGTCTATTGTATGCAATTACTTCTGCAACATATCCATTGATACCTTGGGTACCGAAACCGCGACCTATCACACCATTGGTCATACCAGGACTTGTGGTAGCGTCGTTGTCTGTGGTACTGCTTGTAACGGCGTTTTTTATTTCCGTTACTGTACGAGAGCTGGTAGAGGGATACTCACCCATTACGACGCACGGCGTTTCAGTGGTGGCATCATAGCCGTTTACTGTAACATCAGCGTTTGCTGCCGCAGCATTTTCTCCGAAGCGAAGAGTAGTATTGTTGGCATATCCAAGGTGCATTCCTCTTGGGGTAGTACTTTGCACACCAACGACGTACCTCAAGGTGGTGGCGTCAAATCTTTCTACTACCGTGATAATGGTATAGTCGCTTCCCAATGAAGAATAATTGATATTAAAAAAGCGACCTCCGCCATTGAATTCGATTGCGGGGTTGCCATTCATTGCATTGGTAACGAACCTTGGTCTCGGAGTGGATGATGGATCTGATTGCGTAGCATTAATGCCATTACCAGATTGGTCATTCCAGGAGGTGAGCAAGGCTCCGTTCGAAGTGCTGGAAGTGCCAGCGTCTGCCTTCAACCATATCGCTAGGCCAGAAGAAACGCCTCCTGGGGCTTGAGAGAATACCTGCCCTGAGGCTGCTATTCCTATTATTAAAGCCAGTGTTTTGTAAATCTTTGTTTTCATCAAAATCGAGGTATGTGCCCCTTATTACGGCACCTCCTGTTTTAATGTTTCAATAACAAAGCATTTCCAAGCTCGAATAACTCATCTCGTACCACTGGAATGCGCTTCATGCCGGTTTCCAAAAAAAATGCCGCAACCCTTGAGGTTGCGGCATTCCATACTTCCGTGACAGTAACCTTTTGAGTTACAATTCTAATATCTGTTCGAATTCTGTTAGAGATACAAATTGCTCAATACGAGCGGTGATCTCTTCTTTTGTGAGTTCGAGCAAGCGCTCCGGTCCAAACTTTTCGCAAGTAAATGAGGCCATTGCAGAGCCCACGATTACAGCGCGCTTCATGTTGTCAAAACTAATGTTTTGCGTTTGGGCAAGATATCCGATGAAACCGCCAGCAAACGTGTCGCCTGCTCCGGTTGGGTCTGCTACCTCTTCCAAAGGAAGCGCTGGTGCAAAAAATACACTCTCCTTATCAAATAACAATGCGCCATGCTCACCTTTCTTTATAATAAGGTACTTAGGGCCCATTGCCAATATTTTGCGCGCTGCACGCACCAATGAATGCTCCTTGGATAATTGGCGCGCTTCTTCATCATTGATTGTGAGTACATCGATTTTAGCAATCACTTTCATCAAATCTTCCCACGCAATGTCCATCCAGAAGTTCATAGTATCCAATACTACAAGCTTCGGGCGATTGGGAATTTGATCAATGACGCGCATCTGCACCGCTGGGGCAAGATTACCCAGCATAAGGAAATCGCAGTTTTGATATGCCTCAGGAACAATTGGGTCAAAATTGGCCAGTACATTCAAATCAGTAATTAATGTATCTCGTGAGTTGAGATCGTAATGATACTTGCCCGCCCAGAAGAATGATTTTTCTCCCTTCTTGATTTGAAGGCCATCTTGATCGATGCCACGGCTCTTCATTTCTTGAAGCATCTCTTCGGGAAAGTCATCCCCGATAACGCTGATGAGACCCGAGTTTTTTACAAAATGTGAAGCTGCTAGTGTAATGTATGTGGCAGCACCACCAATTACTCTGTCTTTTTTTGCAAATGGCGTTTCGATCGAATCGAAGGCCACCGTTCCAACGGCTACTAAATTCATTTATTCATTTATTTTTGCAAAGATATTCTGATATTGCGTTCTACCTCGTAATATGCAGAGCAATTAATTACACCACTTGAGTTTGCCATCTCTATCTACAATAGCATTAGCCCTATGAGAAAGGGTTGCACAGGTCTTATTCACAAGGGTTCAGAGAGTCATCAATGGCACAGCGAGTTTAATGTTATTGGTGAAAATAGTGCTGTTCGCAAGAATGTGCTTTTCGAAAACGCTGAAGAAACCTATTTTCTTTCTGGAGCTTGGATCAATAACCCCATTTCTGATTGGCATTTGGATCAGCACGTGGTTCGCAGTTCTGTAGTCTCCAGTGAGGCATTTGATGCTATAGCCGGTCCGGTTCATGGTTTTTTTTATGATAAAAAAGAAAACCGCTTATTACTGCA
>CANGVZ010000064.1 GCA_947457285.1 Flavobacteriales bacterium
GAAAATTCCATAAAGGTGAAAAAAAAATCCCCCGCGAATGCGGGGGATTTTCAGATTATGCTCTTTGCATTTTATTTCTTTTCTACAGCTTCTACAAACGCCTTGATGGTTAATGTAGTTTGAATTGGCTCTGTGTTAGCAGTCAATGTAACCGTCTTCTGTTGTGCATTGCTCTTACCAGCACTGTTGAACTTCACCAAAATCTCACCTGTAGCACCTGGTGCGATAGGCTCCTTTGGATAAGAAGGAACTGTACAACCGCAAGAACCTTGAGCATTTTCAATGATCAATGGCTCCTTACCTGTGTTAGTAAACTTGAACTTTGTTTCAGCTTCATCACCCTGCTTGATTTTTCCAAAATCGTGTTCAGTTTTTTCAAACTGGATTGTGGTCTTTGCGCGAGCTTGTGACGCCTGACCAGCAGAAGACTGATTAGGGTTTGCTCCTACTTTACCAGTGTTTGGAGCAGTTGCTTGTACATTGGCACTAGCTGCTTCGCTAGCAGGGCGAGCACCTAACTCATCGTTAGCGCTAGTCATTTTAAATGCTACTAAACCGAGAACACCTGCGATTACTACAAGTAATCCAATTTTAACTCCGTTGCTCATGACTTACTTATTTTTTTGTTTTTGATTTGGTTTTTTATTCGTTTTTGCGATGTCCGTCTCGTCTCCGAGGTTCATCGCGTCAAAGGTGCCATCTTTTAATGTATCTAAGGCTTTTTTTAACGCTGGGTTAAGATGATTTATCACGCGATAGAATGCCTCGTTATCATATAAATTCCTTGCTATCAATGCTTTAGTCCTTATTTTAATGGTTTCTTCTGATCTTTTAAAATCCTCCTCAACAAAGGCTACCTTCTCTTTTTCAGCCATCGCAATCATGTCCTTTATATCATCATCCGAAAGCTCAAATTCGCTTACAAACCTTTCACTCGTTGGATATTTGGCTAAAAGTGATTCTCTATTTTTATCTGTGAAGGTCAAAGCCCACTCATTGTTCACTCCGGTGCGAATCAAATCAGCGAAGTAATCACTGTTGTCAGTTGTATCTAGCGGCACGAATATATCTGGTAAAATTCCGCCGCCGCCATAGACCAAGCGCTTCTTAATGTTTGTATAATACTTTAAAGAATCTGGCATTTGAATGCTATCCATGGTGAAGTATTCGCCTTTCTTATAGCGTGTTTCCTTATCTCTGAAATAGGCTTCAAGACCGTCGTCATAGGGCTTTTGGATGCTACGTCCAGAAGGTGTATAATATCTCTGTACCGTCAAGCGAATGCTGCTGCCATCTCCAAAGTTGAACTGACGTTGCACAAGACCTTTTCCAAATGAACGACGACCGATAATCAATCCTCTATCCCAGTCCTGGACAGCACCGCTAACAATTTCACTCGCGGATGCCGTTGACTCGTCAATAAGAATAATCAGTTTTCCTTTTTCAAAAAGTCCGGTCAACTTCGGATTCGCCTTATCATCCTTTCTTGGGAAGGCCTTGCCTTCGGTGTATACAAGTAGTTTATCACCAGAAATAAACTCGTCTGCCATTTCAACAGCTGTGTTGAGATAGCCTCCACCATTGCCCTGTAAGTCTAAAACGAGACTCGTCATGCCTTGAGCTTTCAATTTGATAATTCCGGCTTTCAATTCTTCCATTGTATTCTTGGCAAAGCGAGCCACTTTGATATAACCAACTTCTGGTGCTACCATGTAGGCTGCATCCACAGAATAAATTGGAATATTGTCACGTGTGATTTCATAAGGGATCAAATCCTTCACCCCTTTTCTCTGAATACCAACTTTTACTTTGGTTCCTTTTGGTCCCTTGAGTCTTGAGGCAACACCAGAATTTTTAATACCAATGCCTGCTACCAGTTCACCGTCCACTTCGATAATCTTATCACCTGCCTTGATTCCGAGTTTTTCGGATGGACCGCCAGAGATTGGCTCCAGAACGTAAATCGTATCTTTTAAAATGTTGAATGATATTCCAATTCCTGAAAAACTTCCTTGAAGTGGTTCGTTCGACTCCTGCATTTCTTCTGCGGTAAAGTATGAAGAGTGAGGATCAAGCTGCTCGAGCAATGCCACCACCGCCTTTTCAGTCAAAGCAGCCGCATCTACAGAATCAACATAAAGATGTTCTACATAATTCAAGAGCATGTTGAATTTATCAGTAGTTGCTTCTGGATTTTTAACTTGTCCAAAGCTGAATTGAAAAGACAAAACGGTGCAAAAGAAAAGAATGACTTTTTTATTCATAAATGTGTTTATTGTATACAACAGGTTATCAAATGTAACCTTCCTTTCATACATCGCGCCATAAAAAAAAGTTAAGAGGTTAGATAAAATCAACAATGATCTTAACTAACCTCTTAACAATACTTCTAAAAAATATCTTAGTCTGCTTGGCTAAACTCCTTAGCGAAGCGCTTACGGTCGTTCTCGTTGCGATAGATTTTTCTCAATCGCAAGCTCTTCGGAGTCACCTCTACGTATTCATCTGCTTGGATGTATTCAAGGGCTTCTTCGAGCGAAAACTTGATTGGAGGCGCCAACTTGGCTTTGTCGTCTGTACCACTCGCACGCATATTGGTCAATGCCTTAGTTTTTGTGACGTTCACCACCAAGTCATTATCGCGTGAGTGCTCTCCAATTACTTGACCTTCGTAAACTTCCTCCATTGGTTCAATAAAGAAACGTCCACGATCCTGCAAGTTGTTCAAGCTATAGGCTACAGCAGTTCCGTTTTCCATTGAAATTAAAGAACCGTTGTTTCTTCCAGGAATCTCGCCTCTCATTGGTTGATACTCTTTAAAACGATGCGACATGATCGCCTCGCCTTGCGTAGCAGTCAACATATAGTTTCTCAAACCAATAATACCACGTGATGGAATCTCAAATTCAAGAACAGTGCGATCACCTTTAGGCTCCATGTTTTTCATTTCGCCCTTTCTTCTTGTCACTGCCTCAATAGCAGTACCGGTCATATCACTTGGTAAGTCGATGGTCAATTCTTCAATCGGCTCGTGCTTTTGTCCGTTTACGGTCTTCACCAATACGCGGGGCTGGCCAATCTGCAACTCATACCCTTCTCGGCGCATCGTTTCGATAAGAACGCTCAAGTGAAGTACACCACGCCCAAAAACCATAAAGCGGTCGGCCTTATCTGTTTCTTGAACGCGAAGCGCTAGGTTCTTTTCCAACTCTTTGTCCAAACGATCCTTGATGTGTCTGCTCGTAACAAACTTTCCTTCCTTTCCAAAGAAAGGTGAGTCATTAATGGTGAAGAGCATACTCATCGTAGGCTCATCTACTGCAATGGCAGGCAATGCCTCTGGATTTTCAAAATCAGAGAAGGTATCTCCAATCTCAAAATCTTCGATTCCATTAATCGCACAAATATCTCCAGACTTAACAGTTTCTACTTTACGCTTGCCAAGACCTTCAAAGACATATAACTCCTTGATACGTCCCTTCTGAACGCTGCCATCACGTTTAACGAGTGATACGGGCATGTTTGGCTTAAGCTCTCCTCTGTGGAGTTTTCCGATTGCCATTCTACCTGTATAAGGTGAATAGTCCAAAGAAGTCACCAGCATCTGAGGAATACCCTCACGACTGATCGGTGCTGGGATATGTTCAACTACCAAATCCAAAAGTGGCTCGATAGTATCTGTCTTTACTTTCCAGTCATGCGACATCCATCCTTGCTTGGCAGCTCCGTAAGCTGTTGGGAAGTCCAACTGATCTTCGGTTGCACCAAGATTGAACATCAAATCGAATACTGCCTCATGCACTTCATCTGGCGTGCAGTTTTCTTTGTCTACCTTATTAATAACGACAATTGGCTTCAAACCCAATTGCAAGGCCTTCTGCAATACGAAGCGAGTCTGAGGCATAGGGCCTTCAAACGCGTCAACGAGGAGCAAAGCTCCTTCTGCCATGTTCAATACACGCTCTACTTCTCCTCCAAAGTCACTGTGACCAGGAGTGTCGATGATGTTGATTTTATAACCTTTGTAGGTGATTGAAACGTTTTTTGCCAAAATGGTAATACCACGTTCGCGCTCCAAATCGTTGTTGTCTAGAATCAAGTCTCCTGTTTCTTCATGTTCCTTGAACAACTTAGCAGCATGAAGCATTTTGTCTACCAAGGTCGTTTTGCCGTGGTCAACGTGCGCGATAATCGCGATATTTCTAATCTTTTCCATGAAATTATTTAATCCCAAAGGGATACCTTTATAAAAAACGAGTGCAAAAGTAGTCTATTCCACCACTTTTGCACCATAAAATCTTTATTAAGAAGCAGATTAGCGAACAATAGTTACCACACCATCATACATTTTAGTCTCTGAACTCTGCTCAATCTCGATGATTAATTGGTAGCGATAAGTACTATTCATCGTGTACTCATTGCTATCACGTACATCTCCCAACCAAGCATCTTTTGGATCCTCAGACTCGAAAATCACTGTTCCCCATTTATCATAAACTCGGAACATATACTTGGTCACAAATTCCAATCCTTCCATTTCTGGTTTGAAAACATCATTCAATCCATCATTATTTGGAGTAAATGAATTTGGAATATAAACTTGGAAGTCATTATCTACCTGAACAGTGCGTGTTACCTCGTCGGTACAACCAAACATGTTTTCAGCAATCATACGCACTTGCCAAGTACCAGGGTATGCATATTCATGAATAGGATGCTCTTCACTGCTTGTTTCTCCATCACCAAAATGCCAAGTGTAAGTTACACCATCGACGCTCAAATTCTCAAACTCGAATGACGGATCGAATACCGAGGCAACACTATTTCTTACCTTAAAATCAGCCACAGGAAGTGGATAGGTTTCAATAAAATTATGTCTTGTCAATGTATCAATGCAGCCATGAACTGAGGTGACAATCAATTGCACATCATATACACCTTGTTCTTCAAAAGTATAACTTGGATTCAAAGCCACAGAGCTTCCTCCGTCACCAAAACTCCATTGATAAGAAACAGCATTCGTAGATGTATTATTAAAACTCACTGGCAGTTCGATACATCCATTCTCGCGGCTCGCTTCAAAGTTTGCCACGGCTTCGGGATAAATCACAAATGTTCTATCTGATTCTCCTTGACAGCCATAGATATTGGTGGCTTCCAATCCAATCACATAGGTGCCTGGAGCGGTTAGTTGAAGATTGGGGTTGTCAGAAGTTGAAGCTAAAGTTCCATTCACACTCCAGTTATATCCAGCAAACGTTTCTCCAATACCAATTGGATTCAAAACATATGGATATTCACAAGTGGTGTTTTCGGCAAACTGGAAGTTCGTATTGGGTAATGGGAAGATGGTAAATACCTTATCTGCTGTGTCTGCACAACCAAAAGCATTGCTTACAGTCAAAACAACATGGCGATAAAGTATACCATCGCTTTCATTGGTGAACGTATAGCAAGGCTGTTCTTCTTCTACAATAAATCCATCTCCAAAAGTCCATTGATGATTAAATCCACCAACACTCGTGTTCATAGGACAAATATCAAACGGAGCGCAATTCTCTTGGGTCGGCACCACGTAATCAGCTACAGGAATGCTGTGTACAGTCACGGACATAGAGGCACTTGCGCCGCATCCATTTTCTCCAAGACCTTGTAGGTTCACGTTGTATGTTCCCGCTTGAGCATAGTGCTTTTCAAGAGTAGGTAAAAATGATGATTCACCATCACCAAACGTCCATTGAATTTCAGAAAAATTGCTTGAAGTTGATTCAAATGTAATTCCAGTACCTTGACAAGCTTCATCTGCAGAAGAAACGAATGAAATTAGAGGAGATTGGAAAACCTGAACTACAGCGAAAGTTGTATCAAAGCCACAACCATCCGTAGCATACTGCCATATCGTGTATTCACCTTCATTTTCGAAAACGAACTCCGCATTGTTTCCAATGCTTGTATTACCAGATTCATACGAATACTGAATCAAATTGCCTCCCGTGCCGGTATTAGTGGCGACAACGGTAAGTGGACTACAACCAGTTGTTGCGCTTAGTGCAACTTGTGCGTTGACACCATTTGGTTGAATTGATAAAGACTCAACATATTCATCCGTTCCGCATTGGTTTTCTACAGTAAGGGTGATATCAAATGTCGCACTCGAATCATCATCGTCGTCGTCATCACCAGTAGTGTAAACTCTAACGCCGGGATCTTCAACGTTTGCAGATCCGCCATCACCAAAGTTCCATGAACATGATGTCATACCGCCTGTCGAATTGTTTTCAAAATCGACGCTCACCGGAGAACAAATTGTGCTGAGCAACTGTGTGCTAAAGTTAGCATTGGGTCTAGGAAGTACAGCAATTGTTATGTCATCCGTTGCTGTTCCACAAGCGTTATTCACTGTCAAGCTTGCAACATATTGGGTAACCTCGACATTCTCAATATAAACTTGAGCCGAAGGCGAAGAAGCCGATGTAGTATTACCGTTTCCGTAGTTCCAGCTGTATGATAGGTTCTCACCCGAAGTCGTGGCTGAATAACTCACGTTCAAAGGTGCACAACCTTCAATAACATTCGCATTGATAGAAACTGTAGGAGCAGAAATAACTGTAATGCTATCAAAAGTAGTGTCTGTACATCCAAAACTATTTGAAGCAATGAGTCGAACTTCATATACACCTGATGAAGCAAACGTGTTGCTTGGATTCACTCCACTCACGTTGCCTCCAACACCAAAATTCCAAGAATATTGATTGGCTCCAGTTGATGAATTGGAAGGAGCGATTGCCAAATTCGTACATGCAGTTTCCTGAAGTGTAAATGCGGCAGTTGGGATATTGTTTACAGTGACAGATTTAAAAGCTGTATCTGCGCAACCTGTTGTTCCATCGATAAAACGATAAGAGATATTGTGCAATCCTAAACCAGCATTGGCAGAGAAAGTGCTTCCAGAAACCCCTGGTCCTTCCCAAGTTCCGCCCGCAGGAAAACCTCCTGTCAATTGGATTGGTGCTGCATTAACACATATATTCTGATTAGCGCCAGCGTTCACGGTTGGTTCTGCATTCACAGTGACCATTACTTGATCGCTTACTTGGCAACTTCCTGTACCGATGGTAAGTGTTACCACGTGATTGCCCGCACCCGAATTGATAGGACTAAAAATTCCATTAGTTGCGTCCACAACACCAGGGCCGCTCCACGTTCCAGACGCAGAAGCAAATGCCGCTAGATCAATATTACCTTCATTGCGACAAACAACAATATCTGAACCTGCATTTACGGTTGGGCTTGCCGTCACAATGATTGTACGAGTATCTGAACTCGTGCAGCCACTGGCGTTAGACACCGTGTATGTGAGAACATAGTTTCCAACTCCGCAAGGAGAGAACTGACCTGATGCGCTCACACATGAACCTGACCAAGTTCCACCGACAGGAATTTGTCCTGTAAGGTTGAATGCTGGTGCTTGAGCGCAAATGGTGATATCATTACCAGCATCCACTGCTGGCAATGCATTCACTGTTACCACCACATCATCTGATGCTTGACACATGCGTGAATCGGTAACAGTAAGAAGATATGTCGTGTTGATAGAAGGATTAGCCGTTGGGTTCAAGGACGTGCTTGAAGATAATGAGGAAGAATTATTCCAAGAAATGTTATATGGAGCTAGTCCGCCGGTTACAGAACCATTGAGCACTACTGAGCCGCCCGCACACATTGAGAGATTAGCGCCTGCGTTTACGGTAGGCAAGCCGAAAACATTCACGCTGATTACATCGGTGCTTGTGCAGATGCCATCGTTAACCGAGTAAGTTAAATTATAAGAACCAACAACCGCAGGATTGAAGATTCCAGCTGAAGTCACGTATGTACTTCCCGACCACGTTCCACCTGGTGTCACAGCACTCAACTGAAATGGTGTAGCCCCTATACAAGCAGTGCGGTTTGGACCAGCGTCAATTGTAGCGGCGCTAACAACGTTTACTACGCGTGTATCGCTTCCACTGCATCCACTGGAAGTAATAAAGGTGTATGTGAGCGTGAAACTTCCAACTGAGGTGGGTGTGAAAACACCAGTTGGTGACACACCAGGTCCTGACCACGCACCACCAACAGGACTTTGTCCTGATAAAGTGGTTGGTGTAGATTGGTTACAAACCGTTATATCCGCTCCAGCATTTACTGTTGGAATTGAGTTTACGGTCACTGTGGTATTATCAGAAGCCTGACACATACGAGCATCAGTCACTGTCAAAACATAATCTGTAGTAATGGAAGGTGACGCTGTAGGACTTAAGCTCGAGGATGAAGAAAGAGATGAACTGTTCGACCATGAAATGTTGTAGGGAGCCAAACCACCAGTTGCGGAAGCGTTAATGACCACCGACGAACCAGCGCACATATTCAATGAAGCGCCAGCATCAACTACCGGAAGTGCAAATACGTTTACACTTATCATATCTGTAACGGTGCATGTACCGTCATTTACCGAATATGTCAAATCAAAAGACCCAACTGTTGTTGGATTGAACACACCAGCAGAAGTTACATGAGGACTTCCAGACCATGTTCCACCGGGCGTGACAGGAAACAGTTGGAAAGCTGTTGCTCCCACACAAGCAGTGCGGTTCGGACCAGCATCAACTGGCGATGCCGCCGTAACATTGATTGTTCTTGTATTTGAAAAAGTGCAGCCTATCGAAGTTGTAACAGTATAAGTGACTACGTTGCTTCCCACAATGCTTGGAGTAAAAACGCCTGCTGCCGTAATGTTCGCCCCTGACCATACA
>CANGVZ010000065.1 GCA_947457285.1 Flavobacteriales bacterium
CTCAATGAGGATCAATCAAATCTCAAGCAAACGGTAAAGTCACTGGCCAAGCTTCGACAAGAAAATATAGCACTCATTTATGGCGATATCATCCCGTTAACAGCGAACCAATCCACTTTTGCATTCTTAAGAAAGTATAAAAACAGCTTGGTTCTTGTTGTTTTTGTCAAGCCTACAACAATTATTGAAACCCTAGAGCTTATGATTCCAAAGTCTATAAAAATAAGTGACTTAAAGGCTATTGTTGGAAATAATACTTTAAGTGAAAAAGATGGTAAAGTGGTGATCAATTTGAAAGATTCTGATCTGGTTAAAAATGGCTTTGCATTATTCGCTAATTAGGATTCAACCTCTTTACCTTTGACCGCAAATAAATAAAATATGCCAAAAGGAGTCTATCAAGTACCACTTCCCGTTAATGAGCCGGTGAAGTCTTATGCGCCTGGCAGCGTTGAGAAAACACAATTGCTTGCAGCGTATCACGAACTCTACAATCAAGCCCCGATTGATGTGCCCATGTACATTAATGGCAAAGAAGTAAGAACAGAAAACAAAAAAAGGCTGAGCGCACCGCACGAACATCAGAAAACCATAGGGTACTATAATGTCGGTGAAAAGAAACATGTGCAGGATGCAATCAATGCTGCACTTGAGGCAAGGGAGCGCTGGGCAAGTCTGCCATGGGAACAAAGAGCTGCGATTTTTCTTAAGGCAGCTGACCTATTGGCCGGACCATTCAGAGCACGCATGAACGCGGCCACGATGTTGGCTCAAAGCAAAAATGCTTTTCAAGCAGAAATTGACGCTGCTTGTGAATTGATCGACTTTTTACGATTCAATGTTGCATACATGCAACAGATATATAAGGACCAGCCTGGCTCATTGCCTGGCATGTGGAATCGATTGGAGTATCGTCCATTAGAAGGTTTTGTATTTGCGCTTTCTCCTTTCAATTTCACAAGTATCGCAGGAAATCTTGCCATTGCACCTGCTCTTATGGGCAATGTGGTGGTATGGAAACCAGCGGAGACGCAGATTTACAGCGCCCAAATTTTGATTGAAATTTACAGAGCAGCTGGTGTTCCTGATGGAGTCATCAATATGATTACAGTAAGTGGTCAAGTGGCTGGCGACGTAATCTTCAAACATCCTGATTTTGCAGGAATTCACTTTACCGGTTCCACTGGAGTTTTCAAACAGCTTTGGAAAGAGATTGGTACCAATATCGACTTGTATAAGACTTACCCGCGCATAGTTGGCGAAACCGGAGGAAAGGACTTTGTGGTTGCGCACGCATCTGCACATCCTGATGAAGTGGCTACTGCTTTGACCAGAGGTGCTTTTGAGTTTCAAGGTCAAAAGTGCAGTGCAGCAAGCCGCGCATACGTTCCTCAATCCATCTGGCCTGCTGTTAAAGAGCGCATCATAGCCGATCTTAAGAGCTTCAAAATGGGATCACCTGATGATTTTAGCAACTTTATTAATGCAGTCATTGATGAAAAGGCATTCAATAAGATTGCGGGATATATTGATTTCATAAAGGAACAAAAAGATGCTGAAATTATCGCTGGCGGTGGATACGATAAATCTGTTGGATATTTCATAGAACCTACCGTTGTGGTGACATCTAATCCAAAATTCCGAACCATGTGTGAGGAAATTTTTGGTCCGGTGCTTACCATTTATGTATATGCTGATGACTTGTGGGCAGATACACTTCACTTGGTAAACAATACCAGTGAATACGCGTTGACAGGTGCAGTGCTTGCCACGGACAGATATGCAATTGATCAAGCAACAAAGGTTTTGGAAAATGCCGCAGGTAATTTCTATATCAACGATAAACCCACGGGTGCAGTTGTCGGCCAACAGCCTTTTGGTGGAGCGCGAGGCAGCGGCACCAACGACAAGGCTGGAAGTTATCTCAACTTGTTGCGTTGGGTTTCCGCGCGAACCATTAAAGAGACATTCGTTCCTCCACGTGATTACAGATATCCGTTTTTAGGAAATTAATAGAGATAAAAAAGCCTGGCGACGCCAGGCTTTTTCTTTTATCTAATTCAAACTCGGATCCTCTGGCATATTGGCGATCACCTCCCCTTTTCTACCAAACTTCTTCATGATGTGCCTCCACAAATCATCCACTTCGGTATCCATTACTAAGTCCTTGTCAATATCGGTCACAAACCAACTCTGACTCTTAATCTCCGATTGCAACTGATCAGGAGACCAACCGCTGTATCCAACAAAAAAACGGACTTGTTCTGGTGCGATTTTGCCCGCGTACAAGAGTTTTCTCAGTTTTTCAAAATCACCTCCCATAAATACTCCGGGCAATATCTCAACACTCTCTTCAATCTCAGCACCAAGAGTATGGATATAATATAAATTGGAATTTCTAACAGGACCGCCAATGCTAATCTTTCCATCAAACTTAGGCATATCCTCAATTATCTGATCCAACTCAACCTCAATGAAGTTGTTCAATACAAATCCGAACGAACCTTCGTTATTGTGTTCACACAGAAGTATAACGGTCCTTTTAAAATAAGGATCATTAAGAAATGGTTCTGATAATAATACCTGACCTTTCTTAGGCTCAACATTCGTATTTGGGGAAAAATCAATCTTCACGTGCTAAAATTAAATAAAACCTATTTACACTTGTCCTATGAATAGACGATTAAATTGGAATTTGATTGCGTTATGTTTAATATCCTTTATTAACAACGCAATCTCGCAACATGTTCCCTTTAGCGGCAACACGACGCCTACTTGGGGCGAATGTATTGAAACTTTCGAGGGGCTTGCTAATCAATCAGAGTTCTGTGCCCTTACAGTAGCAGGACGTACAGATATCGGGAAGCCCTTGCATTTATTCATTATTAATAAGGATAAAACTTTTTTTCCTGAGCTATTCAACCCAAAGAAGACAGTAATTCTCATCAACAATGCGATTCATCCAGGGGAGCCTGATGGCGTGGATGCCTCAATTTTATTCTCAAAAGAAATACTTGATCCTAAAAATCAGCTGCACCGTTTGCTCGATAGTGTAATCATATGCATTATCCCTATTTATAATGTCGATGGAGCCATGATTCGAAACGGGTATAGTCGTATCAACCAAAATGGGCCAGAGCAATACGGTTTTAGAGGGAATTCAAAAAATCTGGATTTGAATCGGGATTTTATTAAATGTGATAGTGAGAACGCGGCATCATTCAATAAAATTTTTCAAAGAGTAAAGCCAACTCTGTTTATCGATACCCATGTAAGCAATGGTGCCGATTATAGTTACGTAATGACATTGATTAGTCCTCAGCTCAATAAATTAGGATCACCACAAGCTGCTTATGTAAAGCAAGAATTAGAACCCTATCTTTTTTCTGAAATGAAAAAGAAAGGCTTCGAAATGTCTCCTTATGTCAATCATATGGGGGCAACTCCCGAATCTGGTTTGGCTGATTTTCTTGAAACGGCGCGCTATTCAACAGGGTATGCCGCGCTATTTCAAACAATAGGTTTTACAACGGAAACACACATGTTAAAGCCCTATGCACAGCGAGTCGAATCTACTTATCAATTCTTTGTTTCCCTCAGTGAATATGCTTACCAAAACAATCAAAAGATTCGAATGCAAAAGCAGAAAGCTGTTCAAGAATGGAAGAACAAAGATCTTTACGAGCTCAATTTTAAACTGGATACCAACACAAAAGAACTGTTCAATTTTAAAGGGTATGAAGCAGTAATAGAACCTGCTCTTATTGGAACTGGCGAACGATTGCGTTATGATCGTAATCAGCCTTACGAGAAAAATATTACTAGATTTAGAAATTATATTCCGCAATACAAGATAGAAATACCTAATTATTATATTATTCCTCAAGCATGGTCAGAGGTGATTGACAGGCTAAAATGGAACGGCGTGCTGATGCAACGCATCCCTCGTGACACCGTAATGTTGGTGAATGGCTATTACGTCGGAGATGTAAAGACGAGCACCTCATGTTATGAAGGACACTTTGCGCATCAGTCATGCAGTGTGCGCAAGGAACAAATGAATATACTATTTTTTGAAGGAGATTATATTATTCCCGTTCGTCAAGATAATATCCGCTACATCGTTGAAACACTGGAACCGCTTTCAAAGGAAAGTTTTTTCCATTGGAATTTCTTTGATGGTGTATTGCAACAAAAGGAGTGGTTTAGTGACTATGTTTTTGAAGAAAAAGCAAAAGAGCTTTTGGAGAAAAATCCTCAATTGAAAAAAGAATTTGAAGAAGCGCTACAAAAAGATGAATCTTTAAGTGAGCATTGGTCTCAGTTGTATTGGATTTACAAGCATTCGCCGCATTATGAGTCAAGTGCCTTCCGATACCCAATTTACTTCAACTAAAAATCTCCTATTACCTATCCCCTATTCCCTAATTTATTAAGCCTTATCCAACAAGAGTTCTACCACTATCAATCTTCCCTCTTCTACCTTAAAATAAATTTTGACATGAAGCGCTGTTGCCAAACGAAAGTTCCCTTGCAGTCCTTCGAAAATGACAGCCTTACTGCCTTGTTCGGGATGATGGCGAATGGATCTCAATTTGTGAAAAATCTTGGCGCGAAGCTTTTCTGCTGCGATGAGCGAAGTTTCTTGGGTATGAGCGATGATTTCTTTAAAGCTCTTTACCGCTGCGCTGGTGAAGTACAAATCAGACGAATTCATGTCACGAATATAGCAGAATTACCAAGACGGACAAGGAACAGGCTCAAAGGAATTTGTTCTTCGTTTTGGACCCTTCTTTTGTTTGGCAGGTCTGCACTTCCAGTGCTCGAACATGGTAATTTTCAAGGCAAAATAGAAGTCGGCACCGTAAATATCGCGTTTGAACAACAAGGCAAGAAGATCATCGCTACCGATGATGATTGAATTGAGACGAAGTGATGCACCTACCATTGGAGTAGTAAACTCATACATGGTCACGGGCAAGGCGAACTCAAAGCGCTTTGTTTCGAAGCGGGGTACTACAGCCAACAAACTACTGCGTTGCACACCAAGGCGTGATTGCCAAGGCAGCCCAACATTAATCATTCCGAAAGTATAAAATCCTTTTCCCCAGTTGTAGTCGATTTGGGCACTTATTGTCGTGGGTAACATCATCGTAAAGGGAAGCGCATCTGAATTGTTCTGCGCCGCTCCTAATCCTTCTGTGAAGAGGCTGTCTATCTGTTGAAGGTCGTCTATTTGAGTGTTTGAAAAATCATTCCATTCGCTTTGTTCGCTTTCATTGAATACATTTCGATAGGTAGGTCTATTAAACCGAACGCGGCCCACATCCAATAAAGAAAAGCCAAACTTAATTCTGTAATCTCCATCGGTGCATGGATCAAAAGGTGTGTAGCCCTCCGATGACTTGAATCTTCTTTTAAATGTAATGCCTAGGTCCATTCCAAAACCTCGTCCATTGCGCAGGTTAAAACCGCTGCTCATGACATCATTGAAGCCGTATTCACCAATAAAATCAAATGTCTCGATTCGATTGCTATCCGCCACAATATATCTCCAATTGTCTATTCTAGCTCCCACACCAGAAACGCCCCATAGACGCTTGATGGTTACGGCGCCTTGAGTGATCATGTCCCCCCTTCTGCTGATGATGGTTCCGTAAGTGAACCCCGTTTCAGCCCACGCGAGTCCATGTGTCCTAAGGTTTTTCGATTCATGCACCTGTCCCATTTGTGGCAAATACTGAAATCCATTGATGATATAATTGCCTAGAATATTATCGATGCCTCGGGCATCCGCTACTGTTCGGAAGTTTGTTATTAATCCAAATGCGTGCTTTTTAATATTGAAGGTAACGGATGGGCCTTGAACCATCACATCAGCGTAAGCTCTGTAATTATTACGACTTAAATTAATTCCAGGTCCCTCCAATGATTCGAGTTCCGCGCGGGAAAGACTTCCTCCCGGCAGATAGGCAAGATTGTTTCGTGCAAAAACAGAAAATCCGACGAGATTGATATCCAAAAATGCCCTGCTATCGACGATTGATGAAGGATTTATGAATATTGTGTTTACTGGAGAACGCGTACTCCCCATCACTCCTGCCATATCTTGGCCGAAGGAGTCTTGAATCATCAAGACCATTAGCAGAGAGATAAAAATGCGTTTCAACTAGGGCGGTTTGATATTGAAACGAATTTACAAGGAAAAGTTTCTGAAAATCAATACAATTAATCTGATTTTTTAACAGATGTAACGTTCACATCAAAATAAATCGGAGTTCTGGGTGGGATGATTCCTGTTCTGCTTCCGTCCTCACCGAAAGCCAAGGCTGATGGCATAAATATCAGCGCGCGCTCCCCACTCTTCATCAGGGAAAGCCCATACTGAAGTCCGGGGATTAATTGTCCGGGCTTGCCAAAAGGAATATTCATAGTGGTCAATGAGTCTTTTCGCACACCATTCAACCAATAGGTATTGTATTCAACACTGATTTCGCGACCAGCTTTTACACTATCACCATCCGTTTTTCTAATCCATGCAATTGAAATTTGGCCAAAATCTTCCCATTCCTTGTCAAGCGTACTTTGACATAATTTAATGGCATCCAATTCAGGAATCATGGACTCTTGAGCCTGATGCATGTAGTATCCGCAGATATTGTCTTCATCCGAAAATCGCTTTTCCATTTTTACTTCAACAGCCGAAAAGCGCTCTGTGCTCGAGTTTTTGAGAGTATCAAACAATTGAGAGATCTCTACTGAAGGCAAAATGAATCTGGAAATTTCTCCTTCTTTCATTTCATTTATTTGCTTCAATACAACTTCGCTCGCAAAGTAATTGTGCAACTCTTCAGGATGAACCAAGAGGTATGTCTGAGCAGTGAAAGCGCTATCAGGATTGAGTGAAACCAGCATACCATAGTAGGAGCTAATCATCGCCCCTCCCTTTTCGTTGCCGAGCACCAACAATTTCTTAAAGTGTTTGCTATCGAGATCAGTGTATCCTTCATAAGTTGGTCCACAACTCACGAGCACTGCCAGCATTAAGAAAAAACCAAAGATTTTAAATTTCATAATCTCAATTCAAAGCAATTAATTCAATGTCATAAACGAGTGGTGAGCTCTTTGGAATCTTACTTGAATCCCCCGTCAAACCAAATGCAAGGTGACTGGGTAAAACAACATGCGCCTTATCCCCCACTCGCATAAGTAAAACAACTTCATGGATTCCTGATTCAACGGCATCTTGCCCAATTTTGAAAACGCCCGGTTTATCTTTCTTAGCTTCATAGCAGACCGTTCCATCAAGCAATTCCACTTTGTAGGAGATGGATGCAAAATCATCAAATTTCGCTTCTTGCCCGCTGCCCTTTTCATAAATCCAGTAATTCATGCCAGTGCCCGTTTCAGTCATTGGCCATTTTTTTTCAGCAATATAAGATTTGATTTCCTTCATTTCATTCTCGTGTTGACTCTTATTGAATTCAATCAAATCTTTCATCATTTGTTCCGATGTTGCCACCTCGCCTGTCTCTCGTTTGTCGCGACAACCGTTGCAGCTCACGAATATCAATGTCATTAAAAAAAGTATATATCTCATGAATGAATAATTTCTTCTTTTACTTCCATAATTGACTTTTTCAAGCGTGCGATTGTTTCAGTCATGCCATCATTTGAAGAGCCTCCTGCAGCGTTTCGGTGACCGCCGCCATTCCAACCATTTCGAGCAAATGTATTCACATCAAAATTACCTTTCGAGCGAAATGATAGTTTAATCTCATTGTGTCCTTCTCTTGCAAAGACAGCCACTTTCACTCCTTTGATGCTCAATGCTTGATTCACTAAACCTTCTGTATCCCCCGGACGGTGATGAAAACGCTCGAGCTCTTCCTTCGTAAGACTAATGATTGCTGTAGCAGCCTCTGGCCAAACTTCAAGTTTTTCGCTCAAAGAATATCCCACCAAACGCAAGCGCTCAAGAAGATTGGTGTCATAAACTGCCCTGTGAATCTTCGCGTGATCAAGTCCATTCGCAATCAAATCGGCCACAATTTGATGTGTTTCGGCTGTCACAGATGGAAAACGAAATGAACCACTATCTGTCATGATTCCACAATAAATCGCTTCCGCCGCCTCTGTGTTGATGGCATTCAACCATTCACAAGATCGAACGAATCGATAAGTCATCTCACACGTGCTACAAGCGGACGTATCACTATAGGTCACTTTTGCAAAATCCCCTGGCTGCTGATGATGATCTATCAATATGAAATTCGCTGATGCAGATTCCAATACCTTCGACATCTCCTCTCCTGTGCGAGAAAAGATGTTGTAGTCCAAAACGAAAATTAAGTCAGCCTTTTCAATAGACTCTTGAGCATTGGACCTGTTGGAATCGAAAAAAATAATTTTATCAAATGCCGATATCCAATGCAAATAATCGGGAACACTATCGGGAAGCACTACAGTAACATCTTCCTTCATTGATTTGAGAACGTGGTAAAGCCCTAATGCACTCCCCACAGCATCACCATCCGGCGATTTGTGGCTTGTGATCACAATGCGATTGGCTCCTAAAATCAATCTTTGCGACAGAGCTACTTGTTCTGCATTTAAGTATATTGCCATGCTTCAAAATTATGATGGTTTAATCGCATTGGTACAATTTTGAATCGTAAACTTGCAAACGCAGTTATCACCATGAAAAATTTGCTTTGGATTTTAGCATTTATAGCCCTTACTTCATGGGCGCCTCATAAATTC
>CANGVZ010000066.1 GCA_947457285.1 Flavobacteriales bacterium
AAAATTCAACCGATGTTCCATCTTCAGATGAAGATAATTTTTCTATTGTAATCTTCTCATTGTAGTGTTCAGCACAACCGAGCATCAATCCGACGGCGACATCCGACATGCTTCGATGTGATTGATACACAAGATGCAATTCATCTTCTGAAATCCGTATGCCTGTAAACATAGGAGGCATACTGTCCTTATATAGTTTCTTCACCTCAACGTGAATGATTTTTTCGATATCCTGAAGCAAAGTCAGTGTATCATTTACACCAGCGATGATGTAACCGTGAGTTACAGCTAATCTGTGAAACAAGTACCTTCCATATTCCTTGAGCAAGTCATTCACAGGAATATCCGTTCTCTTGTGGAGCGCAATGACAAAAGCGACCATTTCACTATGCGGATAATTTCCAACCGCGGTGTATGCGCCATCATTCGGAGGGCGAACATCCGAAATGAGTGTATCTACCATACCCAATCCCCACTTCTGCTCAACCATCTCTACGAATTCTGTGAATACCAATCCTTTCATGACTCCAAAATTATTTCTTTATTCTTGATCATTTTATAAATGGTACTCTTTCCAACATCCAGTTTTCTTGCGACCTCTAGTACATCATTGTTATATTTTTTCAAATAAAATTTTACAATATCACATTCGTATTCTCGCAATGTTTTTTCAATTGCGTTAAACTCTGTCGGCCCTTTTGTAGAAGGGAATGTGATATCATCCTCTCCTATCTCCACACCATCACAAAGCACGCACGCCAAGTCTATCATTGCTTTTAGCTCCCTCACGTTACCAGGATAATTGTAGGCCATCAATTTATCCTTCGCTGCTTTTGACAAGGAAACAGCTTTCATTTTATTCGCTGAGGTAAATTCTTCTATGAAAAATTTTGACAGCAACAAAATATCTCCAGCACGTTCTCTCAATGGCGGCAATTCAATTGGCAATCCCACTACACGATAAAACAAATCCTCTCGAAACGTGCCCTTATTTACTTCATCTGCGAGGTTCTTATGTGTGGCCACGATGACTCTTACATCCAATTTAACGCGTTCATTTCCACCCACACGCACAACTTCTCTTTCCTGCAAGACACGCAACAATTTTGTTTGCATGCTCAGATCCATCTCCGCTATTTCATCCAAGAAAATCGTACCTCCACTCGCTTCTTCAAACTTACCAATCTTGCGTGCCATTGCTCCGGTAAACGCCCCCTTCTCATGACCGAATAATTCACTTTCCAAAAGTTCTGCGGGAATCGCTGCCATGTTTACCGCTACAAATGGTTTCTTCCTTCTATCACCATTGTAATGGATTGCCTTTGCTACCAACTCCTTACCCGTACCCGTTTCTCCTGTAACCGAAACGTTGATATTGGTCTTTGCCGCCTTCTCCATCAAAGCGAATGTTTTCTTCAAAACCGCGCTTTGACCTTTAATACTATTTTCGAATTCGTACTTCTGCCCTAATTCCTCGCGAAGACTTTCAACTTCTTTGCGCAAGCTCTGTGTCTCTCTCGCCTTGACGATGCTATTCCACAACAGATCCTTTGTGTTTTCGTCTTTCAACAGATAGTCGTGCACCCCACTTTTCAATAGTTGAACAGCCACCCCAATATCTTCTTGTCCGCTGATGACAACCACGGGGACGGACGGCAGACTTTGTTTGATTTTTTCGTACAGTTTGTCGCCATTCATATCCGGCAACGTATAGTCCAGTGTAATAAAATCGGGATTCTCATACAAGCGATCCAGACAAGCCTTTCCTTCCGTGAAACGCGTGATGGTATAATCAGGGTTCAAAGAGAGATGATACTCCAGAATCTCTCCGTACCAAGGGTCATCTTCAACGATAAAAATTTTATAGCTACCCATATAAGGAATAGATGTTTAATACAAATTAAACGCTATTCCATTAAAAACGTTCTACAAAATTCGATTTCTACTTCCTGCTTATTTATTCAGTTCATTTTTTGAATAAATCATACTCCAAAGCGGGACATTCAAGCTCGAAAAAAACAGTCTTATACCCGAAAAAGTCCCGAGTATGCCCAAGTACTGTTGGGAGAGATGCCCCGTCAAAAAATAACAGGGCGTTGAACAGTACAAGGGCATGCAGGACTTCCTTTTGATCGGTTTGACACAACAACGTTTATATCTAACCACACATCACATTAACCCTAAACAATGCTATAAAAAAACCTCTTTTTCAATTCAAATGGTGTTCACGAAATCTTAGACGAAAAAATTGACCACCATTGAGAGAAAATCTCTCTTCGATTTTGGTAGAAAATTTTGTACATCATCCACTCGCTTCAAAACACTCGTAATGCGCTCCAAGTCACCACTTCCTTTGATAATGTAATCAAAGGCACCAAACTTCAACGCGTTGAGCGCAGTCTGCATGTCATCCTGACCACTGATGAAGATGACAAACACATTGGGGTCAAAACGTTTGATTCTTTTCAAGAGCTCAATACCGGTCATTGAACCGAGGTTGTGATCAAGAAAAATTATTTGTGGCTTATCGATCAGGGCATTGAGTAAATCGTGACCGTTATCGAAACTTGACACCACGTAACTCCCAAGATCACTCACGTGTTTAGTGTACCACGACAAATTGAAATTGTCGTCGTCCACTATAAATACTTTTTTGAGTAATGCTTTTTCCATTTCGATACTATTGCGCGCTCTATTAACGAAGGTCGTGCCAGCGGAAAAAGAAAACATAATAACCTGATAATCAAACCTAAATCAAAACAATACTCAAAAATTCATTCCAAAAAGTGGAATTTTTTTCCAGAAAATGGAAAAGGCGAGGGGCGAATTAGTGGGGCGAGGGCAAGCGACAAGCGACGAAGCTACTGAGGGACGGAGGGTTCTTTCTTTACGAATTGCGAATCAGTTTTTGCGAATAGAATGTCGCTCCGTCACCTATCGCTTTGTATCTATTTCGGCGTTCGTTTTCTCTATTTCAAAATCGACGCCATCAAAGAAATCTCCTTCTTGCATTGGACGGATAGTGATGGCTTTGGCGGGGGGGGCAGTAAATCCTGCGCGCTTCATCGCATCGGGATCGGGTGCAATGAGATATACACCAGGCTTCAATTCTGTATAGTTATAATAACCGCTCGCATCCGTACTCACACGAGCTACAAAAACACCATTCGCATCCGTGATTAAAATTGGAATACGCGATGCGGGCATTGCATTACCCAAACTATCCACGCGCACCACTTGACCCGATATTTCACCCATCGGTAAAATGGGAATAAATACTTTTTTCACACTATTCGGATCTGCATATATACCTATAGTTGAATATGGCAAACGCCATGAAATTTGTTGGAGTCCTGACTCAGAGACCGTGAGCAGATGTCTAGTATAAGGCTCCAACGCCACAAAGCGGAAGATGCTATCATTATCTAGTAGCGTTTGCACACCTCTATTCATTCCCACCGAAATTCCCTTTACCAATGGTTCATTGGCATCTCTTTCATTGTTGTGATTGATATCAAGATACACCATTGCATCGATGGCGCCACGTCCCATGGTTGATCTTGTGTTCGTCTGAAGACGCTTAGGAGCTTGGCCGATAAGCGTGCTACCATTGAAATTCTGAGTGGTACTCCAATCTTCTTGTGAATAAGATGCTTCGCCAGAATAACCCATCCATCCTAAATCAAAAAACACATTCAAATTAATTGATGCACTTTGCATATCCTCTAATCCATTCGCACTTAGATTCACCACTACTCTTCTCTTAAATCTCTTTTGAATCAGTACGCGCAAGTTATTGATCGTCTGATTCTCTCTCGTGTATTGAGCTCCCGCTTGTAAGAGCCACTGCTTCGGAAATTGAAGAGAAGCATTGAGCGCAGCATACATCTGTTGAGAGTTCTGTAGGTTTCCACCTACCGTCATACCGCCATTAAATCTTTTATAAAAAGTAGAAATTGTACCTTCAGCATTTTGAACAATGTTTCTCGGTAATTCCAGATGACGCATCTGGCAGCGAGTCAACCATCTGGTTTTTCCAAGTGCAAACGGAAAATTAAAACTCGTCGTGTACTCTCTCAAATTGCTATTGAGCTCTGCATCTTGATTTTCACGATACAACTTTGCTCTTCCTTCCCAAAAAAATCCCTTTTGACTTCTCCAATTCAAAGCGCCAGTTTGATAGACATTGTTCACGTATTGATAATTGAACAACAAAGCGTCGGTAAGTACAAAAGATGCCGACGCGAAGGGCATCGTGCGATTTACAGTATTTCTTGTAAAATGCTCATGTCCGACAAATACAGTAGTTCGTCTATTAAGTCCATAAGCCACTCGCGCGTATGAAAATACATTGTTCAATGAATCGGTCGTGATTCCCGAAAAAGCTTGATACTCCAATTTTCCTTGTGGAACAAAAACAAAAGGTATTACCAGTGATTGTTCCTCTATTTCTTCTTCTCCCCAAGGACCATAATAACGAATTTGAATTTCCGTACTACCGTACATTAATGGTATTTCTATTTGCACATCACCATTGGCATCAGCGGTGGTGTATCCAACGAGTGTGTTGTTTACAAAAACCTCTACCTCCCAACCCGGTTGTGTTTTGCGCTGAAGCATCATGGATCCATAACTCGAACGAAAACCAACCGGTGTATTTGAAAAGCCAACTCCCAATAAGGGCGTAGTAACTTGAGAGTTCAATGGAACACCAATGAATCCCGCATTCACTTGTCGAATAAATGCAGAACTATCATTCACATATCTCCATCTAAAACTTTGATTTCTCAGTTGTGGTCGCGCAGTAGTGCTCAATCCTGATCGAATCACCAATTCTCCACCCAAAACTTCGGCACCGAGCGAGCCTCTGAACTGTGCGCTGGGATCTGCATCGGAAGACTGCGCAAAGCGTAAATTCCAATCCAATACAGCCCCCCTTAAAACGTGAAAATCCCGTTGAATAACGGAATCTATTTTTACTTCTCCTCTCAGACTTTTTAAATTCTCTCGAAGCTTCTGTTGCTTGAGTATTTTTACTATCGGAAGTTCTGAATCCGATTGCAGTCGCACCATCAGAGAACGAAAATCGAGATTCATACTAAATCCAAACAACTCCTTATAGACTCGAGCCGAAATAAATACATCATCAAAAGAGATGAGATAATCCCGCGGTTTCAGAGCCACCGTTTTGTCCTGATAGCTGGAAGTATTTGCATTGAGATTTATTTGAAACGTCTTAGCTTTATCGGCCATGTAGCCTGAAATGGTATCTAGCCCAGATGACGCGACGGTATAAATACTAAGATTTTTAAAAAGCGTTATACAAGGCAGATAAAGTTCATCTTCTGCATACACTGCATCGATTTGGTAATAACCCAAATTTTCGACACTCAGATAAACGAAAAATTCGTCATACTCTTCAGGGAATTTATCATCTGAATCTTGCGCGCTCGAGTCAATAGAAAAACAAAATGCCGCAAGCATCAACAAGATGAATGCTCGCGGCAATTTGTTTCTATGATTCCAACACGCTCGTATCATAACTCTATTTAATCTCCTATTCCGTTATCCAAGAAGTTTGAAAGCCTCCGGAATAGGCCCCTGGAGTTAATGTCTGTCCTGGTTCCAGCTCCAATTGAACACTTGCTGTAACTGTAAATCCTTGAGCAGCATTCGCAGGTGACACAAAAGGAAATGCGGGATTTGTCGCAATGATTTTTGCACGTACTACGCTTCCGTCACCACTTCTTAAAACGAAATAGGATTCTCGAAACAGTTGAATCATCGTAAATGGTGCGCACTTCACTTCGAATACAGCAGGAGCTATGGAATTACCAGAACTCATGAGTACAATATCTCCCTCAGAAGTTCTTGTTCCATCGATTTCTATGGTGATACTACCCCCGCCGCTTCCCGAATAAAAACATCCGAATGATGGATGACGAAGAATAACAACATCTACCGGAATAGGACGAAGAGATTCATCTTCATCATTCACACCAAACGACATTGGACGCGATGTATCACCACTAGAGGGGTTTTGCTGTTGAGCAAAACCCCATTGAAATAAAGCGAATTTCAAAATAGCGATAACAAAACAGGTCCGTATGAAAAACATTTTGATTTTAATTTAATGGCACCTCTACTTCAGCCAGCACTTCTTTCTTTCCATTGGAGGTGAAGGAATAAACGACCTTCAATCGACCGGAGCTCGGTGGTGTAGTTGCCTTGTTAAAAGGAATCTTCACTGTTCTTCCTTGCAGCGGTGTATAGACTGCCACGCCTCTCACGAGACCTACCATTGATTCCTTTCCAGCAGCATCATAATGATACAGCTCAAGATCCCCATATACTGAATAATTACCCGTACGCGCTACAATCAAATTCACAGAAGGCTGCTCGCCGCGTTGTACTTTCGGACTTTTGAGCTGAACTTTCGCATCCGAAGCACCTACCCTGATAATTACAGGAATCGTGATACCATATATTGGAATGAGTTGAATTCCCAGGCCATCCGCACCTTCCGCTTCAAAACCTATAGCCTCTTGCTCACCAGCAGAACGGAAATATAAATGCGAACGATATTCCCCTGGCGCAGCATCAGCAGGCATTCGGGCTTGCAATCTCACTATCTGAGCTTCCTTCGGTGCAAGCACCACAGACTTAGGAAATACACGCACATATTTATCGGCAAAATTCTGTCCCTGATCTGCTGCCGTTATCTGTTCCAACTGTCCGTCCTCTTTCATTCTATATTGAACAAAACTTATAGTATATCGCGCTGTATCGCTACCTGTATTAGCAACGGAAAGTTCTTCAATATTTTTTCCATTCTCCAACACCACACGAAATGGAGTGATAAGGATATCGCTTTGGGCTAAAGAAGAAAACCAAAGACCTGTAAATAAAAAAACGAAAAGTGTTTTCATAAGTAAAATTGATTAGTTGTATATTTTAGTTGATTTTTGAAACATCTCATTCTCGTCCTCGCCTGTTGGCTCCGTTTCTCCGAGCATTCTGTAGATAGTACTCTTTCCAATACCGAGTTTATCTGCAACCAGGCGTACACGATTATTATATCTTTTTAAATAATGTTTAACGATCTCTTGATTGTAATCTTTAAGAGTCAAATCCTGACTCAACATTTCTTCAAAATATTTTCCATATTTGATTTGAAGATTATCAGCCTGAATGGTCTGAGTATCGCTCAACACGACAGCCAACTCCACCACTGATTTCAATTCGCGAATATTGCCGGGGAATGTGTGTGCCATCAGCTTACTCATTGCCTCTGGATCGAATTTCTTTGCTGGTATTCCATTCTTCTTACAATATGCCGCAACAAAGTGTTGAGCTAGTATGGCGATATCATTTCCTCTTTCGCGAAGCGGTGGCAACTCAATCGAAATCCCAAGAAGTCTGTAGTACAAGTCTTCTCTGAAGTTTCCTTTACTCACCTCTTCATAAAGATTTTTGTGCGTTGCAATGATGACACGAACATCAAGGTCTATCACTTGATTGCCACCCACTCTCACAACTTGCTGCTCTTGTAATACGCGCAAAAGCTTTGCTTGTAAAGCGAGATCCATCTCACCCATTTCATCAAGGAAGATCGTTCCTCCATTGGCCTCTTCGAATTTTCCCGCACGACGTTCATTTGCACCCGTGAACGAACCCTTTTCATGACCGAATAATTCTGATTCTATCAGCTCTTTCGGAATTGCCGCCATATTCACGGCCACAAAGGGTTTGCTCTTTCTAGTGGAGTTGAAGTGAATGGTTTTAGCCAACACTTCTTTACCCGTTCCAGTCTCTCCTGAAATCGACACAACAATTGTCGATTTACAAGCTTTTTCTACAAGTGGATAAATACTTTTCAATGCTTTACTTTGACCGATGATGGATGATTCGAAATCATACTTCTGCTCCACTTCGCTCTGCAAACGCCCTACCTGTTGCTTCAGAGAACCTTGGCTACGAACGCGATTTACAATAGCCCAAAGTCTATCTTTCAAATTATCATCCTTCACGATGTAGTCAAACGCACCATCTTTCAAAAGCGTCACAGCAGTATTGATGTCTTCTTGCCCCGACACCATGATTACCGGAAGATCAGGAATTTTCTCATGAACTTTCTTCATCACCACACCACCGTTTTCTCCATTGAGATTATAGTCGAGTAGCACGAGATCCGGCTTTTTAGGAAGCGCGTTGATCAAGACTTTGCCATTATTGAATACCGTCACTTCATTATCCGGATTTAGTTCCAGATGAAACTTGACAAGCTCGGCCATAAAGGGATCGTCTTCTACGATGAATATTTTTAGGAAACTCATTATGTTTATAGAGAGGTTAAAATATTTTGATAGAAAAGAGAGAGTAAGCGGGGTAATCCGAAATAATTAGTTGTAAGCAACAATGACTTGAAAGCTTCCGCTGTACAAGCCTGCTTCTTGCTGAGCGGATACATTGAGAGTAGCGCCAACAAAAACTTTTGCCTCACCATTGGCGTCTAAAATTGCGTTAGCACCAAGACTGGAAACGAAGTTGTTTACAACCATTTGATTCGCGCCACCAGCAGTTTCAATAGTTACAGAAGCAGGAACTTCAATTGTGAACGACGCATCTGCAAAACCAGTAATATCAAATGACGCAGCAGTGCTCACACTCCCAGCATCA
>CANGVZ010000067.1 GCA_947457285.1 Flavobacteriales bacterium
TGATACGAATAATTTCCTTCAGATGTTACCCTTACCAAATAGGCTCCAGAGGCTTGATTGGAAAGATCTATTTTAAAAATTTCGCGATTAGAAATACCCTTGTAACTCAAAATAATTTTACCATCCATATTGAGAATTTCGACATCAATTGTTGGTGATGGAAACTCTCTTAAATCAAGCCAAATCGTTCCCGAGCTCGGATTGGGAAATAGATTGATTTTGCTTATCAAGTCTTCGTTTTCAATTGAATTGACCACGGTGATAATACTCCCTGTGATTTCACATCCATAGTCCGTGGTCACTGTTATCCCATAGTTTCCGCTAGGAGGATCTACAATAAAAAAGTCCGTCGCTCCCTCCAGCGGCAGCCCGTTAAAAGTCCATTGATATGTTTCGTAAATGTTGTCTACATAAATCTCATTTGCGATATCGTCATAAATGGGAGTCACTGGCAAACAAAGTGTGAAGGTTTCGGATGCCGCCTCACATCCAAAGTTGTTTACGACAATACAACTGTAATTTCCACCTTCTGTAGCGTCAAACGTTTGTGCATTGGCACCAATAATCAACTCTCCATTTAAAAACCACTGATAGGAGGCGGCATTTTCTTCTGCAATTGAAAGTACATTACCGTCTGCACTGATGTAGGTTTCTGGTGTCGCAAGCACTGTTACGGTAACAGTGTCGTTGATATTCAAGGTTTCAACAAGATTGATTGTAAATGTCCCAATGGTGCCGTCGCCTGAATTGAAAACAATTTCTCCATCGCCGAGAGAAATGTTGAAAATACTTAGCACATCATCTTGTGTCACATCATCTTCATCCCAAAAAGTAATCGTATAACTCGGATTGGAAAGTACCAAGTTGAGATTGCTCCAAACGACATTGGTATTGTTGTCTGATGTGGTGGATGTGTAAACTACATTTCCATCATTATCAATCAAAGTGAAGTAAGGGTCGGCAGATCCGGAGAAGAACTCATCCACGTCTGAATCACCGTTGTCGTTGACACCACCAAGATTTACTTCATTCAGAACATATTCGGCAATGATGGTATTAAGAGAAACTTCGTAGGCTCCTTCGTTTAGATACTCGGCCACCACTGAAGGCTGATTGGAGAATTCACCATTCCCAAGATTCCAGTTGTAAGTGGTTACTTGAGCACTTGTGCCAGCCAATGTAGCTTCGAATGAAGAAGTGAGGCTGCCGCAACTTGCGGTGTTGTCTACCGTGAAGCTCGAAGTAGTAGTGCTACCCTGATCTACTACAAGGGCATATGTAAAACTTTGATTTTGATTCACCTCAAAGCCTGCTACAGAGGCTACCACAGCAACGTTGATTAATACATCGTAAACACCAGCCACAAGGGGAGTTCCGCAAATTGTAGCACAGCCGTGATTTTCGCCTTGAGATGGAAAATAAACACCATCAGGATTGTTAGTAGTATATGACAGTCCAAAGGGGAGCCCTGTCACTGAGCTAATTGTGATTTGATTGAGAGTTACCGTGACATTCAATTCTGGTTCAAGCACCGTAGCGGGCATATAAAAGGTGAGTACTTGTTCATAATATTCTCCAGTAAAGGCAACAGGTAATGTTTCAGGACATACAGTCGGTTGACCATCCGGACTCACGCATGATACATCAGGTGCACAGGTTGGGCATTGGCTCCAAGTGATGAAGCTTTGAAGCGTGAAAAGGAAAATTACTAGATATCTCATGGTTAGAACAGGTCAAAGGTTAAGGCAATGATAAGAAATTCTGCTTTTGTCGCGATTGTTTAGGAGTTAATTCCTTATCCATGTCTATTTTTGACGACTCAAAAAATAAATGGAATGAAGAAAATTTTACTTTCTGGTTTATTACTCGTTACCAGCTTTACTATAGCTCGTGCGCAAGTCGTAATCAACGAATTGGACGCTGATCAACCACAAACGGATGCGGCAGAGTTTGTTGAACTTATCGGAGAGCCAAACACATCGCTGGATGGCCTTGTAGTTGTTTTTATCAACGGAAACAATGACCAAGCTTACGCTGCCTTTGATTTGGACGGCTACAGCACCGATGCAAACGGATTGTTCGTTTTAGGAAATGTCGGCGTTACTGCGTCTCAATTGATTTTCCCTGACAATACACTTCAGAACGGCCAGGATGCTGTTGCCATTTATTTGGGTAATGCCGTGGATTGGCCAGCGGGAGCGCTTGCTACAAATGCGAACCTGGTTGATGCGGTCTTATACGATACGCAAGATGCCGACGATACAGTGCTTTTGGATTTGCTTACGCCAGGTCAGCCACAGATTGATGAAAACCCAGACGGAAACGGCGTTTTAAACTCCATTTCGCGCGTACCAGATGGAGGTGCTGCCTTTAATACCTCTACATTTATTGTGCAGGCGCCAACTCCCGGTGCATTCAATGCAACAGTAGGCCCTGTGTGCAGTGCCGGCGCGATCGCAATCTCAGGATTTACAGAACCAATTTTACTTTGCAGCGATGAGGTTTATGGTGATGTAACATTCACCTCTAACTCTACGCAAACAGGCGATGGAATTTGGTATATCGTTACCAATACCAGCGGCGATATTGTTAGTTATTCAGAAACAGGACTCATCAATTTTGATGAATTCGATTTGGGAAATTATCAGGTGTATTCATTTTCATTTATAGGCGCGGTGGATCTGCTGACACTTCAAGCAGGTCTTCCTATAAATGGTGTGACTGCGGCTGATTGTAGCGATGCTTCTTCTAATTTCATTACAATTCAGGTTGTGGACTGCACTGTTCCTATTTGTATTGGAGGCACATTATCCGCAACTTCATCCACCACCTTTTGTTCCAACGCGGTAAACGCAGAATTGACCATCTCTGTTTCTGGCAATCAAACAGAAGGAGAATACGCGTATATCTTGACTGATGAAAACAACATCATCGTTCAGGTATTTGAGGGCACCTCTTACATTACTGATGAGCTGGAAATCGGCACCTATCGTATTTGGGGGCTATCATATTATGGTACACTCGACCCAACGACTGCAGAAGCTGGTGACGACGCAACAGCAATCATTACAGCGGGTGCATGCACACAATTATCCACGAATTTTATCACTTTGAATATCGTCAACTGCGAATTCGAGAACGGTTGTCAAACGCTTATCATTTCTCAGTATTTCGAAGGAACAGCTTTTAATAAAGCTATTGAATTATACAACACGTCTAACTTCCCAGTTGATTTAGATGACTACGAACTCTTCCTCTATGCTAATGGTGGAGTGGACGTAACAAATGCATTTGCTCCACTGGGCATTCTCCCAGGTGGCGAAACATTCTTGATTGTTCACCCACAGGCAGATCCTGCGTTATTAGCGATTGCTGATACTACAAGCAACGTGGTTAACTTTAATGGAGATGATGCTGTGATTTTGCAAGAAAACCTCGTTACCATTGATGTGTTTGGTCAACTTGGTGAGGATCCAGGCACTTTCTGGACTATTCCCGCGGGCACTACGCAAGACAACTCACTCATTCGTTTCAACTATGTTACTGCTCCGAATGCAGAGTGGTCTGTTACTCAAAATCAATATTTTTCTTCTCCTATTTCCAGCTTTGAAACCCTCGGAAATCATGACTTTTTGCAGTGTAGCAATATCCCGCAAATGGGCTTTGAGATTTCAGCAATATCAGTTGCAGAAAGTGTTGGACAAGTGGAGTTGATCGTGAATGCATACAACATCCCTGCGGCTGTGGATGTGCAAGTGACATTGGCTGATGGAACTGCAATTGCGGGTGAAGATTTTGTGAACGAAAACAATTACAACCTATCCTTTGCAGCTGGAAATTCTTCTCAGAGTGTTTTCATCAACATTATCGATGAGGATATTGAAGAAGATTTAGCAGAGTTCTTTACGGCAACGCTTTCTTCTGTTTCAGAGGTTGATTTCATTATCCCTCAGGTCACGATTACAATTGAGTCAAACGATCAGTCTTATCCATTGTACACCATCTCTGAAGTTCGAGTTGAAAATGAGTTTGGAGTGATGGATAGTATCGGTGTTTATTGCGAATTGCGCGGTATCGTTCATGGTATCAATTTTAATAGCGACGGTACGCATTTCCATATCCTTGATGAAACAGGTGGAATAAAGGTGTTCCAAGCGCTACAAGACCTTGGATACACGGTAGTAGAAGGTGACAGCGTGCACGTAGGAGGTTTTATTGAGCAGTTCATGGGTCAAGCTGAAATTCGTCCTGACTATATCACGCTCATCGATGGAAATCATCCATTACAAACACCAACTGTGGTTACAACTTTATTTGAGGAAAATGAAAGTAGTCTCGTGACCATTAGCTGCGTAAGGATTGAAAATCCAGGTCAGTGGATTCCTTCGGGCACTGGATTTATTGTGGATATGACTGATGGAACCAACACGTTTGACGTTTGGATTGACGGTGACACAGAACTATTTACCGGAGGCTTAATTGAGGGCACTTTCACACTCACAGGAATTGTGGAGCAAATGGACGACGCCTCACCATTTGACAATAATTACGTGATATTGCCGAGATATGCCATCGATATTGAAGATCAAGTGGTAGCGGAATTTATCATCCCTAGTCCAATTGTTTATGGCGACCAGGGAGTGACTGTTGAAATCATCAACAACACAGTGGGAGCGTCTTCACTTGAGTGGGATTTTGGAGATGGAAACACATTTGAAGGCGAGGTTTCTGAGCACACTTACAGTTACGACGCTTTGGCGCCATTGGCCGAGATCAGCGTCACTTTGATAGCGACTGGTGCCAATTGTACGTCTACGGTTACCCAAACAGTTGATTTGGTGTACTCATCTGTTGAGGAAGTAGATGCTTTTGAATTGAATATCTATCCTGTTCCAGCAAACAATAATTTGACCATTGAATCAGCTGAGCTTATTGAAATGGTTCAATTAGTTGATGTGACAGGTCGTGTGGTAATGAGTTTACAAAACATGAACGCTTACCGTGTAGATGTGAACACCAGTGCCTTGAGTACTGGCAATTATGTGCTGCGCGCGATCTCTTCGAAAGACGCGGTAGTGAAGAGCTTTATCGTATCAAGATAATATTATTTGGAAAAAAGATGAAAGCCACGGCCCGCAAGGGCACGTGGCTTTTTTATGTGTTAGCTTTGCACCATCCTAATCAACCATCGCATGGAAAAGAATTTATTCAGAAAACTCGGAGGCTATTTCCTAAATGGTGTGCTCATTATCGTACCCATTGCGGCGGTCATTTACATCATCTACAAGGTACTTGAATTACTTAGCACTCCTTTCCTTACACTCATGTATAACGAGCGAGAGCTCGCCGTAACGGGTCAAAGAATTTCTCCTCTCGCCATTGTTTCTCTCTTGCTCTTTATTCTCGTACTAGGCTTTTTAGGAACGAAACTCATCAATGAACCTATCAAGAAGCGCATTGCACAATACGTCGAAAAAATACCGCTCTACAAGAGCATTACCGATATCATCAATGCCCTTGTTGGAAGTAAAAAGAGATTTAATAAACCAGTATTGGTAAAACTAAATCAAGAGCAAGACATCGAAGTAATAGGATTCATCACAGACGAGGACCTCAACGAGCTTGCTGATGATATCGACGGTAAAGTGGGTGTTTATCTTCCCATGAGTTTCAGTTTTTCGGGTCACTTGGTCATTGTGCCTAAAAAGAATGTAAAAGTGGTGGATCGAAACTCCGTGGATGTGATGAAATACATCGTCAGCGGAGGTATTGTGGATTTAGATCATACTGCGGATGACAAGAACTAGGGCATTAGCAATCCTTCATCTCACCGTCTTCATTTGGGGATTTACTGGCATTCTCGGCAATGAGATTGCTTTAGATGCAGATCGTTTGGTATGGTGGCGTACCGCGGTGGCTGCGGTTGCTATGGGTATTTGGGCTT
This sequence comes from Flavobacteriales bacterium, assembly GCA_947457285.1. GTDB lineage: Bacteria > Bacteroidota > Bacteroidia > Flavobacteriales_D > Sanyastnellaceae > JAIXWP01. The sequence continues at coordinate 5,945 of CANGVZ010000067.1, forward strand.
TGATTTCAAAAAAATCACTTGTAACCAATTCGCGTGAATTGGCGGCCTACGCGGGTGTTGGAGTGCTCACTGCCGCTCATTGGATTTGCTTTTTTGGAAGTATAAAGGCGAGCAATGTAAGCACTGCGCTTGCTGTTGTCAGCACTACAAGCTTTTTTGTTGCTCTTGTCGCGCCGTTTATTCGAAAAGCAAAGTTTGAGTGGATTGAGCTTGTACTCGGAATCATCGTGGTGGTAGGCTTGACGATTATTTTCAAGTTTGAAAGCGATAAAACCTTGGGTATTGTTTTGTCGCTTTGTGCGGCGTTTTTGGCGGCTACGTTTTCAAGCTTCAATTCGGTGCTCGTCAAGACATATCCTCCCACGCGTATAGCCTTTTATGAAATGCTTTTTGGGATGATTGCCGTTTCTGTTTATCTGCTTTTCAGTGGCCGTTTTCAATCGGAGATGTTCAACATCACGACGCGTGATTTTTCTTTGATTCTGATCTTGGGTATTGTAGCCACGGCCTTTGCGTACATAGTAAGTATAGATGTGATGAAAGTATTGTCGCCATTCACGTGTGCACTTACGATCAATTTGGAACCCTTGTATACAATAGTCTTTGCCTTATGGATGTATGGGGAGAGGGAGTATATGAGTCCTCAGTTTTATTTTGGTTCGATTTTGATTCTTTCCACGCTCTTCATTGATGCATTTTATAGAAAGAAAAAAGCCGCTCAACTTGGTAGCTAAGCGGCTTTTTGAAAATGCTATTTAATGAGGACTATTGGCAGCCCATTTCGCCGTATCCAGACACTTCGTTGAATGTTGGATCTTCAGATTCTTCACCATCCAAGAAGGCATCGAAGAAATCAGAAAGTTCTAGGTAAGTACCGTTGAAACCCATTGAGTTGTCGGTAACAGACAAAGTACCTTCGTTTGCGAAGTAAAGTGTAAGATTAGAGAAGTCCATTACAAAAGCGAATGCGAAATCTTCTGCAGAAGTATCACCATCTTCGAAGGCGAACCAATCAAAAATGTCATAAGTACCAACTAGTTCGTTTGAAAGAACGTAGTAAGCAGCATAACCATTGAAGTATGCAAAAGGATCGAAATCTTCGCTTTCTGTATCAGCTTCAGCGAGAGCTTCGAAGTCTCCAGAAAACCCGAGAACGATTCCGAATTCATCCCATTCAAAGCCAGTTTCGAAGATATCTGGTGATTCACCATCAGCTTCGATTTGCTCAGCAGACAAGCAAATAACATAGTCCATGTTGAGGACAGTTTCGCCAGCCACTACAGTACCGCTACCACCAGAGGTAGATGAGCCACCCCCTACGCTAAACACGATGTAGCTTCCGTCGTTATCAGTGTAGAACATAGTACCATCAGCATCTGGATCGCTGAATGAAAATCCATCTTCTGGATCAGCAAACTCGTAATCACGAGTACCGAAGTCCATGTCAATGAATTTGTTTGTGTTTGGGTTGTAGAAGCGGAGCTTTGGGACACGCTTCACAGCATCTGAAAGTTCGCGAACTTCAGAGCTATTGAGAGTTACTGTGCCAGTTGAGCGAGTTGCTTTACCCGTGCGCACTTCTTCGTCCTTTGTACAGCCTGTGAACGCTAGAGCTGCGCCGACTGTAAGTGTTGCTGCGATTAATTTGAAATTCATTTTATCAAAAATTATTAAGTGATAAAAAAAAAAGATTGGATTACGAATATACTAATATCCGTAATCCAATCAATATTATCTATTAGTTAAACAACCAGCCGAGACGGATAGTTGGTTGGAAAGTTGGGCCCCAGTTGAAGCTTCTCCAGTTTCCAGAACCATCACCTACTAGTTCGTTCTTACCTACAGATTGGTTACCGTTTGAAGCTGTTTCAACGAATACTACATCGTTGAAGTCAGTGTCACCTTGTGGAGCAGTAGTGTAGATGAACGCGTTGTCATCAGAAACTTCTACTTCAACATCTCTCAAAGTTGTTCTTTGAAGACCGAAACCGATTTCAGCACCGAGGTAGAGGTTGTCTGCGATGTAGTAGTCAACACCAGCAAGAGCGTTCAAACCTACAGTTGTAGTACCTTCAGTACGAGTCAAGCTGAATACAGCGTAGTTTTCTGGAACAGCAGTAGCAGAGTTACCACCGAAGAATTCACGCTCCAAAGTAGTACGGCCAAGACCGAATACCAATTCAGCACCTACGTATGGAGAAAGACGGTCAGTACCATCAAAGTGCATTTCATATCCTGGACGGATAGCGAAGTTGAAAGAACCTTCATAGTCATAAAGAGCGTCTACTGCTACGATTTGACCAGTTGATCCGATTACTTCAGTTGGTTGTGAGTTAACAGTTGACTCTCTACCACCACCTACTGAGAAACCGATACGAATCGCTGAAGACTCGCTGTTGAACATACGGAAACGGATACCGTTTGTAGAGATTGGGCTACCGCCTAGAGGTGCAAACTGAACCTCGAGGTTCTTTTCGCCACCAGTTTGCTTCTGAGCGAACAAACCTGTGGTCGCAGTTAAAGCTAATGCAAGAAAGAAAATTTTCTTTTTCATAAATGTTGAGTTTTTGGGTTATGATATTGCAAGATTGTGCAATTCTTTTGTTTGATTTATAGGGTATTCTACTGGTTTTCTAACCGTCAATTGTTAATTCATTAAAAATCACGATTCTGAATCCGGGCCA
>CANGVZ010000068.1 GCA_947457285.1 Flavobacteriales bacterium
ACTAGCGAATTGTTACTATAAACAATATCATTGAATACATTCTGAGCATTTAACGCAAACGAATATACTCCTGCCGTACCAAAATCATCTCTCAAGATACCGGTGGCTATATATCCGAGGACAACGGCTTCAAACGAAAAGTCCAAAGCTGTCGAATATCCGCTTACATAAATATTCCCGGAAGGATCAGTTGTCAGCGCGAACCCCGACTCTACATACTCCTCTGAAATAGGAGTGATTACAATTCCTCCATTCCCGAATGAATTGTCTAAACTGCCATTGTTATTGTATTTTACTAGCAATACATCGAGGTTGGTTTGTCCAGTTTCGGTAATTGGCAAACCATAATGCCCAGTAGCGATGATGTTATCATTCGCATCTATGATGACGTCATAAAATACATTATCTTGTCCTTCCACTAGAATGGTGGCGTAGCCATTTTCGCCAAATGAGGTATCAACCGAGCCATCCGCATTGAAACGCGCCACGAAAGGTTCAACATTAAAATCAGCATTGGTAGCCTTGCCCGCCACTACAATCTTTCCATCGGAGTCGATTTTTGCTGCATGAATAAATTCATCGCCCTCAAGGAAAGAAGTCAACACTTCACCCTCTTGACCAAAAGATGAATCGATATACCCATTCTCATCCAATTTAAACAAGTAGCCACTGAACTCAAACATATCATTGGCAGAAGCCCCAGCTATCAAAATAGAATTATCTTCCAACACCACGATATCGTAGGCATAGCTCTCGTTATATGCCTCCACGATAAGCACTCCATTCTCGGCAAACGTTTCATCCAGTGAGCCATCTGCATTCAATCTTGTAACTAAAAGTTTGCCGCTGAACATGGCAGTGAGTGTGGTACCAGCCACGATGATTTTTCCGTCATCCTGAATAGCAACAGCTTCTAGATTATCCTGAAATCCAAAATCGGCGATATATCTTCCTTCATCCGCAAACGAAGGATCCAACGCTCCCGCCAATTGTGCAAAAGAAGTATTCAAGGTCAAAAAACAAATAAGAGAAAGTAAAACTGTTTTCATAGTAGTGGATTATTTTTATAAAGATAGGAAAAAAAGCGACGGAGCGACGGAGCGACGAAGCGACGAAGGGACTAGATACTGGTGACAGTCACTAGTCGCTAGTCGCTAGTCACTAGTCGCTAGTCACTAGTCGCTAGTCGCTAGTCACTAGTCGCTAGTCACTAGTAGTTAGTAACTAGTAACTAAAACAGTTTTTCTAACTTCCATTCCGTCTTTGGTGCGGAGGTGGAGGGTGTAGGTGCCAGAAGGTAACTCCCGAATGTTCATTCGGTTGGTTGTAGAAGACAATACTTGTTGGCCTTGCAAATTGTACAACAACATCTCCTCTACTTCTACATTGACTTGAATGAATTCGCCGGCGGGGTTGGGGTATACGATAATAGAATTTTCTACTTTTTTCTCTTGGATGTTTACCAAACAATCGGGCAATTGGGTCACGGGGCTTTGAACAAATTGTCCTCCGCTAACACTCCAATAAAACCACTCTCCTCCAACACCGGATGTCCATGTATTAAGGTCGAAGGTCTTATCGCCCGCTTCGTTTCCGCGCACGCGATACACGGTAAGCGCTTCACCGCCCTGGTTCCATTCAAATGTTTGTCCAGCGCTCAGCGATTCAGGAATATTATTTTCAATAGCACAATTGCGTTGAACGAAGTAGGCGTAATCCAATTCATTCGCCTCACCAAAAATGCGTGCAACACCATTTTCGTCAATACACACAGCGGTATATTCATCGCATGCTATAGCGCGCGGCTCGATGCCGAAATCTTCCAACATTCTACCAAGAAAAACAGATATTCTTCCCCTTCTATCAGGGCTGTCAAAATGCGTATCCGTGATGGTATTTACCAAAGAAGCATTTTCTAAAAATGGAGTGCCGTCGACTGTAGCATCCACTGCGTATGGATTGGCTATGGCTTCCTCACTTGTGATGGTGCCATTTTGTGCAGAAAAATAATAATCTCCCTGAATAGCCATTCCCGCAGAAAGTCCGCCGATGACTGCGTTGCGCTCATTGATGGCATTATTAATTGCCTCTCCAATAGCATTGTTTCTCCAATAGGTGATATAATCCCACTGGTCGCCACCAGCAAACCACAAAGCCTCTGCTTGATTGATTTTATCAATGATGTATTGTTCTGAAGAGGCCGCCGCTGAGTTAAATCGAATCGTTTCTACGCTATTGATATTAACCCCTAAATCAGAATACATGTAATCGTTGTAACCGTCGCTTCCAGTGGCGCGCAACACGACCACATCTCCTCCGGCGGCGCGTTCCAAAAACCAAATCATCGCCTCGTCGCTCTCCCCTGCTCCGCCCATTAAACAGACTCCACCGAGAGGTTGTGTCACCAAATTCGTTGCGTTACCTGTAAAAAAAGAAGTGTATGATTGGGAGTATCCCATCAACGAGAAGAATACTACCGCGATAGCAGTAAGATTTTTTTTCATAAAAGTTTTTTTATTTACCAATGCGCTGAAGCTCTTTCGCAGCAGGCTTGAATTGAGGCGTGAAATGATCGCCTTCCATTTGCGCCTGACGCAAATCTGGAAACCATTTCCAAACAAATCCTCCCATGAACCAAGGCTCGGGATAGCAATTATCAATAAGCGCTTTGTAACAATTCGCTTGCGCCTCTAAATTTACTTTTCCCTCTAACTGATCGCTCCAGGGAGTACGACCGCAATAATCATCGCTGCGATAGCCCCACTCGGTGAAGATAATTTCTTTTCCAATAGAGTCAGACACATTCTTAAAATATCCTTTCCATTTTTTCCAACTTAAATTCAACGTATCCATCGATGGTGTCTGCTCATTGGAAACTGGGGCATACATATCTACTCCGATATAGTTTAGGTCTTTCCAAATGGGCAACGACCGCTCGCTACCCCAATTGGCAGCGTAAATCAAATCGCCTTTATAGACTTCCCTCACTTGACGAATCAACTCGCGCCAGTACTCTGGTCGCTTGCGCACCCATTGATCTACTTCTGTGCCGATGCAAAAAAGAGGAAGTCTATTTTTCTCACTCAATTTTGCAAAGGTCAAAATGAACTTTGTATAACCTTTTTCAAATGATACCCATGCGCTGTCATTCGGTTGATCCAGCTTACCAACGAAGGTCCCACCTCTCAACCAAATTTGCGGTTTGATCATGCTTTGAATTCGCTTTTCCTTCGCCAAATCAATGCAGACTTGAATTCCCTCGGCTGTTTCACCCCACCACTGTCCCTCGATTGGCCATATCAATTCTCCGGCGCCGTTATCAGCAAATGCGAAAGGCATCAAGGATGTATAATTGACCCGATTATTGTACAAATCGGCAAAAGCAGTAATATCAACGCGTTCGGGACTTCCGACAAAACTCACTCCTCTTATCTTCTTTGATGTCTTTATTTCATCGGCTGTTTTGGTACTTGGAGCACAGCCATAGAATACCAGAAATAAAACAATTGTAAAAGAGGGGATGAACTTCATGGATTAATTCATTCCGTACGGAACTTCCAACTTGAATTTGGGAATACGAACGTGGAAGGTTTCTGCATCGCCGAGCTTCTGCATATTATAAAAGCCTTGCATCGTACCTCTTAAAGAACGAAGATCGCAAGCACTTTCATAGCTGTAAAATTCTCCTGGGTGAATAACGGGCATTTCGCCGACTACCCCGGGGCCTTCCACTTCCCTTTTGATTGCAACAGAATCAAAGATATACCAATGGCGACGAAGCAACTGAACGGGATAATCGTTCTGGTTCTCAATGATGATTTTATATGAAAAAACAAAGCTATCCAACATGGGATTGCTAATGCCTGGTTCAAATCTAGGAATCACACTGATACGTACACCGGAGGTAACTTCTGTTAACATCAAAATTGAAAAATTAAATCAAATGTAGAATACAAAGGTAATTGACGATTGTTAATAACTTCAATTTTTCGTAAAAAAAACATCTTTTCGCAGTTCATACTACATTCGCACCTCAAGCAAACCAATTTTTACTCAATCATGAAACTTACTCATTATTTTTTGGTGGGAGGAATGGCCTTGATGGCTGCGTGTGGCTCTTCTGAGCAAAAACAGGCAGAATCAAAGTCAGCAACCCCAGCCGCATGCGTTGACAATGATTCAACGTTCAATTACGAGGCGGAGCGCTTCGAAGACATTCGAATATTAAGATACCGCATCCCCTGCTGGGACCGTCTATCACTACAACAAAAGGAACTCGTTTATTATTTGACGCAAGCAGGATTGGCTGGTCGTGATATGATGTGGGATCAGAACTACAAGCATAATCTTGAAATACGTTCTATCCTTGAGAAAATCTACACTACTTATGGCGGTGATAAAGCGGCTGCCGACTGGTTGTCTTTTGAGACTTACCTCAAGCAAATTTGGATGAGTAATGGTATTCACCACCATTACAGCAACCTCAAGCATCAGCCAAAATTCTCAGCAGCGTATTTTGATCAGTTGCTCGCTGCCACTTCCACCGAATGCAGCGATGAAATCAAAAAGGTGATTTTCGACCCGAAAATCGCTCCTAGAAAGGTTGAGAAAGATGCTTCAAAAGGCTTGGTAGAAAATAGCGCCGTGAATATGTACGGTGAAGGTGTTACTACTAAAGAGGCTCAGGAATACTATGCATCATTGGCAAAACCGAACGATCGTTCGCCTCTGTCTTACGGTATCAATGCTAAATTGGTTAAAAAAGACGGAAAGCTTGTTGAAGAGGTATACAAGATTGGCGGTCTTTACGGCGCTGCTCTGGAGAAAGTAGTTTTCTGGTTGGAAAAAGCTGAAAAAGTAGCTGAAAATGATCAGCAGGCTGTGGCTATTCGCAAACTCATGGATTTTTATCGCACCGGTGACTTGCGCGCTTGGGATGATTTTAATATCCAATGGGTAGGTGCCACCAAAGGTGACATCGACTTCATACACGGATTCGTGGAGGTTTATAACGACCCTCTTGGAAATAGAGGTTCTTATGAAAGTATCATTCAAATCAACGACTTCGAGGCGTCTGACAGAATGAAAGTAATGATGGAAAATGCTCAATACTTTGAGGACAACTCTCCCATCATGGCCCAGCACAAAAAGAAAGAAGTAAAAGGTATCACCTACCGCGTAGTGAATGTAGCTGGTGAATCCGGCGACGCTTCGCCTTCTACTCCTATTGGTGTCAACTTGCCAAATGCGCAGTGGATTCGTACAGTGCATGGTTCTAAGTCAGTATCGCTCGGCAATATTGAAGATGCATATAGCAAAGCTGCCGGATCAGGTACACTCAATGAATTCGCTCACGATGCGGAAGAAATCGAAAGAGCTAAAAAATATGGAGACCTGGCTGGTAAATTACACACTGCCATGCACGAAGTAATTGGTCACGCAAGTGGTCAATTGGAAGAAGGCAAGGCTCCAAGCTCACAAACATTAAAGGAATTCGCGAGCACCATTGAAGAAGGACGTGCAGACCTCGTAGCGCTTTATTACATCATGGATCAAAAGCTGGTAGACATGGGCTTGATGGAAAGCCTGGAAGTCGGCAAAGCAGAATATGATGGTTACCTCCGCAATGGTATGTTGACGCAGCTTCGCCGCCTCAAAGTGGGAGAAGAATTGGAAGAAGCTCACATGCGCAATCGCGCCTGGGTGAGCAATTGGATTTATGAAAAAGGATTGAAAGACAGCGTTATCGTTAAAGTAGCCCGCGATGGCAAAACCTTTATCGATATTCGTGACTACGATAAAATGCGCGTGTTGGTGGGCGAGCTTCTCAAAGAAGTGCAACGTATCACCAGCCAAGGTGACTATGCCGCAGCAAAAGCCCTTGCTGATGGCTATGGTAAAAAAGTGGATCCTAAACTTCATCAAGAAGTGCTAGACCGCGGAAATAAACTCAATATCCCTCCTTATGCTGGATTTATGAACCCTGTATTAGAACCAGTAATGGATGCAAGCGGTAAAATCACAGATGTGAAAGTGACTTATATGGACAAGTTTGCTGAGCAAATGCTCTATTATAGCAAGAACTATAGCACACTCGCTCCTGTAAAATAGACTTATTGTATTTTATACAAAAAGCCCCGATTCAGAATAGATTCGGGGCTTTTTTATTGAAGTAAATCTACTATTTTTGAACCCCAAATGACTGAATATTTGAAAATATGAAAAACCTGTTTTTAGCTTTAACTCTTTTTCTTTTAACAATCAGCATACATTCTCAGACGCCGCCTTTGGCAAAGAAGCTCGACGTTATTAATGTTCATCACAACGAACCCATCCATGATTATTTCCAATGGATGGAAAATCTCAAAGATCCTGAATTAAAGTCTTGGCTTGAACAGCAAGCTGCATACACCAAACAACAGTTGAAGCCGTGTCACAAAGTAGGCAGCTATTCTTCGATTCGGGAGTTTTCAAAGGCAAGTTTCGATGACTACTATTACGATGGAGGTTATTATTTCGAATTGGCATCGTACAGCGATGTGATGACACCAGCTCTGTTTTATTCTTCGAAAAAAAACAGACAGATGTCGCTGTTGATTGATCCGGCAGCCATCTCCAACAAAGACAATATCCGAATCAAAGCTTGGTCTGTGGATAAATCTGGTGAGTATCTCGCCTACATGTTTAGTCGAAATGGACTGGACTGGTGTGAGATAAAAATCATCAATCTGCAATCAGAAGTTACTCTCAAAGATCATTTGTTGAACATTAAACTTTCAGATATACACTGGAAAGGAGATGGCTTTTATTACGCCAAATATCCTAACAACGGTTTCAGCGCAGCCACTGTGGGGCGTGAGATTTACTATCATAAATTAGGTACTCCTCAGATTCAGGATCAGCTGGTAATTAGCAGAGGAAAAGATAAATCCAACAATGTGGATGTGACCACAACAGAGGATGAGCGCTTTGTTATCCTTCACGACATCTCATCATCCAACGGCACTTCCAACTACTACTATCGCGATATTATTGCAGGTGACACGGCATTTCTGCCCTTCATTACTCGCCTAAAACCTGAAGACCATACATCAATTGTCGCGAATGATAGCACTACATTTTTTCTTTATACCAAATCAAAAGCACCAAACGGAATGGTGGTTAGCACCACTTTGAGCTCTCCTCGCAAATGGGAAGTGGTGATACCAGAAATAGAGGGCGCGGAACTCATGCAAGTCTGGAACGCCAACAATCTGCTGGTAACTTTACATCAATCTTTTGCAGAACAAACACTTTCTTTTTTTGATAAAAAAGGAAATCTAAAGCATACGATTCCAATTCCAATCGGATCAGCTTTGAGAAAATTCTCTGGTGACCCATCAAAATCCGAGGCCATTTTCTCTTTCAAAAGTTATGTTGTGCCTGCAACCGTTTATACGATTGATTTGAACACATTTTACACCGAACCATTCGGAAGAACGCTATTAACTTTTGACGCGACCGAGTACATGATGCGAATCGCAGAATGCACGGCCCCAGATGGAACAAAGGTTCCGATCACGATGGTATTTCATAAAGACAACAAGCTCGATAAGCCATCCATGTGCCTTTTGGAAGCTTATGGTGGATTCGGCATGATACATTCTCCTGATTTCGATCCAACGATGATAACGTTTTTACGCGAGGGTGGTGTCTGGGCATACGCCCACATTCGAGGCGGTGGTGAAGGCGGCGAGGAGTGGGCCGAAGCAGGCCGCGGCCTAAGTAAAGAACGATCATTCGAAGACTTTATCAATGCGGCTGAATTCTTAATTAAAGAAGGCATCACAACCTCCAATAATTTAGCAATCACCGGAGGATCCAATGGCGGACTTGTAGTGGCGGCGGCCATGATAAAGAGACCAGAATTATTCAAAGTCGTTGTTCCCGTTGTAGGCGCCTTTGATATGCTCCGCTTTCATCTATTTACAGTGGGTGTTTTTCACGCAAGAGAATACGGTGATATTACGACACCAGAAGGATTTGAATTGTTGAAAAGATACTCACCCTACCACAACATTAAAAAAGGAGTAGCATATCCTGCTGTGCTCATCATGACCTCCGAATTTGACGACCGCGTTCCCCCATTCCACTCGTACAAATTCGCAGCGGCACTTCAGGAAGCCAACGGCGGCCCCAATCCTATTGTTCTAAGAGTTCAAGAAGATGCAGGGCACTCAGGCGGTCAAACATTTTTTGACAGAACTCAGGAAGAATCCGACAAACTTGACTTTATTATCCATCATTGTAAAACGAAATGACGGAAGGAAGTAGAGAACGGGAACAAGAACAAGAACAAGAACAAGAACAAGAACAAGAACGGGAACGGGAACGAGAACGGGAATAGGGAATAGGGAATAGGAATTTGGAGGTTGGAATTCAGAATTGTGAATTGCGAATTTAGAATTCCAAACTTCGCCTTGTATCAAATATATTTGCGCCTATGGATGCTCTCGTACCTCTTATTTCGCTCATCGCCCTTGAAGTAATTCTCGGAGTCGATAATATCATTTTCATTTCCATTCTC
>CANGVZ010000069.1 GCA_947457285.1 Flavobacteriales bacterium
AATGTTGGATCTTCTTCAGCGAGTTTGGCGAGAGCCATACCCATTTTATCAGAGTCAGCTTGAGTCTTAGGCTCAACAGCGATACCGATAACGGGCTCTGGGAAGTTCATTGCTTCGAGAATGATTGGATTCTTCTCGTCACAAAGGGTATCCCCTGTTTTGATATCTTTAAATCCTACTACAGCTCCGATATCACCGGCACCGAGTCTTTCGATTGGATTTTGCTTGTTAGCGTGCATTTGGAAGATACGAGAGATACGCTCTTTGTTTCCGCTGCGTGTGTTCAATACATAAGAACCTGCTTCCAACACACCAGAATATGCACGAGTGAATGCTAGACGACCTACGAATGGGTCAGTAGCGATTTTGAATGCGAGACCTGCGAAAGGTTCAGCGAAGTCTGGCTTACGAGCAATCTCTTCACCAGTGTCAGGATGAGTTCCTTTTACGCTTTCTTTATCAAGTGGACTTGGAAGGATTTCCATTACCAAGTCGAGCATTGTCTGAACACCTTTGTTCTTGAATGAAGAACCACAAACCATTGGAACGATCTTCATATCGAGGCAAGCTTGGCGCAATGCATCGAGGATTTCGCGTTCAGTGATTGAGTTTGGATCATCGAAGAACTTCATCATCAAGTTGTCGTCATATTCTGACACAGCCTCGAGGAGTTTTTCTCTGTACTCAGTAGCTTCTTCCAACATATCAGCTGGGATGTCTACTACTTCGTAAGTCATACCCTTATCGTGCTCATTCCAGATCATTCCGCGGAAGTTGATCAAGTCAACTACACCTTTGAAATCATCTTCTGCACCGATTGGGAGTTGGAGTGGAACCGCGTTGCTACCCAACATGTCTTTCACCTGCTTAACAACCTTGAGGAAGTCAGCACCTTGGCGGTCCATTTTATTTACGAAACCGATACGTACTACGCTGTAGTTGTCAGCAAGACGCCAGTTAGTTTCAGATTGTGGTTCAACACCGTCAACGGCGCTGAAGAGGAACACGAGACCATCAAGAACGCGAAGTGATCTGTTTACTTCAACTGTGAAGTCAACGTGACCAGGAGTGTCGATGATGTTAACGTGATATTTGTTACCGCGGTAGTTCCAGAAAACTGTGGTCGCAGCAGAAGTGATAGTGATACCTCTTTCTTGCTCTTGCGCCATCCAGTCCATAGTAGCAGCACCGTCGTGTACTTCACCAATTTTGTGGTTCACACCAGAGTAGTAAAGAATACGCTCAGTAGTCGTAGTCCTTCCTGCGTCGATTTGAGCAGCAATTTCGATATTTCTTGTGAATTTTAAATCGCGTGACATTTCTGTATCTCTTTATTGAATTGCTGATTAGAATCTAAAGTGAGAGAATGCTTTGTTAGCTTCAGCCATACGGTGAACATCTTCCTTCTTTTTGAAAGCAGCGCCTTCACCTTTAGAAGCTGCGATGATTTCACCTGCCAACTTCTCAGACATGTTCTTCTCGTTACGGTTTCTAGCGTAGTTGATCAACCACTTCATCGCCATTGAATTGCGGCGGTCTTCACGAATTGGAGATGGGATTTGGAACGTAGCACCACCAACACGACGGCTTCTAACCTCAACTGCTGGAGTAACGTTTTCTAATGCCTTTTTCCAGATTTCCAAACCATCCTCGTTGGTCTTAGCTGCCACTCTCTCGATTGCATCGTAGAAAATGGTGAAAGCTGTACCCTTCTTACCTTGAAGCATCAAGTTGTTAACGAACTTGGTTACTACCACTTCGTTGAACTTTGGGTCTGGGAGGACGGCGATTTTTTTGGCCTTTCTTCTTCTCATGATATTATTACCTTGAAAGGATTATTTCTTTACTTTAGGACGTTTTGTACCGTATTTCGAACGACGTTGACCACGGCCGTTTACACCCGCTGTATCGAGGGCTCCACGAACGATGTGGTAACGTACCCCTGGAAGGTCCTTCACACGACCGCCTCTTACGAGAACGATGCTGTGTTCTTGAAGGTTGTGACCTTCACCGCCGATGTAGGCGATGATTTCAAAACCGTTCGTCAAACGAACCTTAGCTACCTTGCGGAGAGCTGAGTTCGGCTTCTTAGGAGTAGTTGTATATACTTTAGTACATACACCTCTGCGCTGTGGGCATGAGGTCAAAGCGGCTGACTTACTTCTGTAAGTTTTTGGCTCGCGTCCTTTTCTTATTAATTGTTGTACCGTTGGCATTATGCTAATTTCCTTTTTTTCACGTCTTTTCGGTCGAGTCAAATCGCCTAAAAAACGGGCTGCAAATGTACGCACGAATTCCATCCGTGCAAATGTTGACACAAAATAATTATCGAAAAACAGAATATTCTTTGTAAACACCTTATTTTCAATACAATAAATATTAGTCAACCCCGTTTTTCGCCCCTATTTTCAACATTGTCAACAAAGCAGAATTCGCGACCCAAGATCTAAGAACTCTTCTTCCATTTTAACTTTTTTTCTAATATAAACAACTGACTTTCATTGATTTGCTGAATTCTGAATTCGGAATTCTGAATTGTATTTTACTGATTTTTACCAAAATAGAGCGCAGTCTTTTTCATTGAAAATTTTACATTGATTTTTTCAATATCATAAAAAACTACATCATTTTAAACTATATTAAACAAGGACTAAGGGTAAATTAATGTTGAGGTGTCATAGCAAATGAAAACGCCAAATAACTTAGCAGCATTCCATCCCTTATGAAGGATCAACTGTTTATAGCAAGTTTAAAGGCGGGAAACCACAACGCATTTGAAAAGATGTATGAGACCTATTATTCCCCTCTTGTTGACTTTGCTCGATTACAAATCAATGACCGTGAACAGGCACGTGATATCGTGCAGAAAACATTCATGCACCTCTGGGAAAACCGTGATGATTTGGGTATTGAATCCAATCTTCAGGGTTATCTATTTACCAGTGTCAAAAACAGATGTATCAACCATCATCGCCATTTGAAAGTGAGAAACGAGCATCGCAAAAGCACACAACATCTTCGTCCTGTATCGGATGCCGACGAGATGATATCTCAGGAAATTGAAAACCGCGTGCAGCAAGCTATTGAAGCACTACCGGAACAATGTAAAGCTGTATTTAAACTAAGCAGATTTGATCAACTGAAATATCAAGAAATCGCAGAGCAGCTCGGCCTTTCTATCAAAACAGTAGAAGCCCATATGGGAAGAGCGCTCCGCCAGTTGAGGCAAGACCTTGCTGACTATTTGCCTTTGCTTTTGATATTATATCCAACCTTATTTTCTCTTATCCATTGAGCACGCAACCTACACATATCGACAATCTCATCGCGGCGTTCCTATCAGGAAACGCCAATGATGACAGCGTTCGTGAGTTGCAATCGTGGATTGCAGAAAGCGACGAGAATCAGCAGTATTTCTTTGAAATGTCTGCCACCTATCACCGCACCAAACCAGCGGATGATTGGCGGCAAGCTTTTCATGAATTCAAAACTGAAACGGAGAAAACACATCAAAAATCTTATCGCTGGTATGGCGTGGCAGCCGCAGCGGCAGTTCTCCTCGGCGTCGTATTTCTTTTTCCAAGAAATACCGAGTCCGTGCTCGTGAGTACAAATCAACAACAAGAACAACTGATCCTGCAAGAAGGTAGCATCGCCACCGTAGGAGCCAATAGCGAATTGCGCTATAAGAGAGATGAAAAAAATAACAAGCATTGCTACTACCTCAATGGTGCTACAAGCTTTGATATTCGATCCAATCAGCAAGTTCTTGTGTTTACAGATCAGCTTAAAATCGAAGATATTGGCACCGAGTTTTTCGTCCAAAACTATGCAGCGGATAGCGTAATAATTGTAGATGTAAAATCAGGAATTGTAAAAGTGACCGACAAACGTGACTCTATCCGCGTCCTTGAAGCTGGAGAACGGATTTTTTACAATAAAAAATCTGGAATATTCCAGGATGAAGCTTTGCCTGCGAATAAAGGGCGGGACAACGTATTCGACTATCAAAACATTCCGCTTGAAATCATTGTAGAGGATTTGAATCGTGCTTTTGGAGAGGAAATCAGTGTTTCGAAAGAAATTCGCGCGTGCCGAATGACGGTTCGGTTTGAGAATGAGAGACTGGAAACAATTCTTCTCATCTTATCTGAAACCCTACAGGCCAAGGTGATTGAGAAAAATGACAGAATTTATATTGAAGGAAATGGCTGCTATTAGACTCTGTATATTTTTCTTCTTCACATCGATTGCTTCCGTTGGTCAGAAGTTGGAACAACGCATCAGTATTGATATGCGTGATCAATCCATAAAGAACATCCTGCTTCGCATGGAAACCCTAGCCGATGTGAAGTTTTCATACACCAATCAAGTATTGCAGGCAGAGAAGAAAGCATCGGTGAAGGCGCAGCAAATTCCTTTGAAAGCCGCCTTGATTCAATTACTCGGAACGGGTTATAAATTCAAGGAAGTAAAAGGATACATCATTATTTCAAAAGAAAAAATAAATGATAACGAAATCTTGGTGAAAGGATACGTGTACGATAGCAAAGGTGCGCCGTTGGACAACGCTACGGTGTTTGAGCGTCGGTCGATGCGTTCTAACAACACCGATCCAAATGGATATTATGAACTACGCATCAAGCGAGATGTGGCTCCTGATTCTATTTTTATCAGAAAGTACAATTATAGCGGTAGTGATGTTGGGTTGAGGGACAGTTTGTTTACCCACACCTCTGCCCTATCTCGCGCGGATAGCAGCGGCAACGATATGACTGCGCTCAATCTTCTACATCGCAAGACAGATCAATTGACACAGTCGATTGCATCCTATTGGCACAAACATCAATTGGTGGCGCTCAACGTACAAGACACCATCTATCGCAAGTTTCAAGTGACTTTTGTTCCTTATATCGGCACCAATCGCAAGCTAAGCGGGAATAGTATCAATACCGTTTCTTTTAATATCATTGGTGGCTATGCGCTAGCGAATGAAGGTGTAGAATTTGCAGGACTTTTCAATACAAATCGCGGCGATTCTAAGGGCGTTCAGTTTGCAGGGCTGTATAATATCAATGGAGAAAGTAGCGACGGAGCGCAATTTGCGGGACTATTCAATTTGAATGGTGCCAGTTCAACTGGTTCTCAGTTTGCGGGACTCTTCAATCACAATGTAGGATCGTTTGAGGGCGCACAGTTTGCCGGACTTTACAACCTCAACCAAGACTCCATTCGTGGAGCACAATTCGCAGGACTTTTTAATTTCAATAAAGGAATCAGCGAGGGACCTCAGTTTGCTGGTTTGTTTAACACCAGTTCTGGGCGCAGCAAGGGCTCTGCGGTAGCAGGATTTATGAATATTCATTCGAATATTCCACTTCAAATTGCTCCATTCAACATTGCTAATGAATCAAGCGCTCAAATAGGAGTGATAAATTTTGCTTCCAAATCCAAATTCCAACTTGGCGTAATCAATATTGCAGATAGTGTAAGTGGCTTGCCTATTGGTGTTTTGAATTTTGTAAAAAATGGTTATCACAAACTAGACGTTGGCTACGACAGCGAAGCACATTTGAACCTATCGTTTAGAACGGGTGTTCCAGCGCTATACACGATATTGTCATCTACCATTCGCCCATCCCATAGGGACAGCACCGAATGGTCATTCGGTTATGGTATCGGAACAGCACCGCGCATAGGTAAACGCATCCGCTGGAATATTGATATCACCTCTCATCAAATGGTACAAGGAGGGCGCATCGAACATCTGCAATTGACCAATCGTCTTAGCACGGGAATAGAATATCAAATCACCTCTTGGTTTGCAGTATATGGAGCCTTTGTTGCGAACCATGCTTTCTACGAAATGGACGCTGAATACAATCCATACACTGAGTCGCGCAACATCGTGTATAGCACATCTGACAACAGATACAAGAGCGAACTATGGCCAGGGTGGCGCTTTGGAATTCGTTTTTTCTAAATATTTTTTCTTTTACTAAGGGTAAAAAAAAGAAGAAGTGTCATTCGGATATAAACACAGTATTATGTATCCGAAAATCATTTTATCCTTCTTGTTGCTCATCACGCTAGTCAATGTGAACAGAGCGCAACAGCTAACGCAAAATATCAAAGGTGTGGTGGTAGACAACGTCACGCAATCACCGCTGCCAGGTGTGACCATCATTGTGATGAATACCGACCCTGTGAAAGGCGCTGTATCTGACATGGATGGCAATTTTAAGATCAACCAAGTACCTGTTGGCACTGTCAATTTGGTGGCCAATTTCACAGGATACAAGCCGGCAGTATTGTCTAATCTCTCGTTGATTAGCGGAAAGGAAATGAGCTTGACGATTCAAATGGAAGAAGATATAAATTCCATTCAAGCCGTGGAAGTGGTGGCGGAAACTGACAAGCGCGAAACCATGAATACCATGGCGGGCGTGAGTTCGCGCACATTTAGTGTAGAGGAAACACAGAAGTTTGCAGCCGCCGTGAACGACCCCGGACGCATGGCGACATCTTTTGCGGGCGTGATTGCCGCCAATGATGGCAACAATAATATTTCTATTCGTGGCAACTCGCCTTACGGATTGTTGTGGCGCATGGAGGGTGTTGATATTCCGAATCCCAATCACTTTAGTGCCCCCGCCACGAGCGGAGGTGGTATTTCCATTCTCAGTGCACAACTATTGAGCAACAGTGATTTTATGACCGGAGCATTTTCTGCAGAATATGGCAACGCACTTTCAGGAGTCTTTGATTTGCGTTTGAGAAAAGGGAATAATGAAAAACGTGAGTACACATTTCAAGCAGGCTTTCTTGGTCTTGACGCCGCAGTGGAAGGGCCGTTCAAGAAAGGATATGACGGATCTTATCTCATGAACTACCGCTACTCCACCCTATCTGTGATCAGCAATTTGGGAATCAATGTTGGGGATGCTGTCACCAATTTTCAGGACTTTAGTTTTAATGTCAGCTTACCAACGAAAAACGCAGGAACCTTTGGTGTATTTGGATTTGGCGGATTGAGTAATCAGGCATTTAAAGCTGAAAGCGACAGCACCAAATGGGAACGCGAGAGCGATCGCGAACGTGGAAATTACTTCAGCAACACAGGAGCTGTTGGTTTGAAACATCAATACATTTTTAATGAAAAACACAGTTTGCAATCGGTAATACTTGGATCGGGGACCTCCTTGGGCTACATCGAAGATCGCTATGACGACAATATGCGTTTTGAAGAAATTTATCGCGAAAAATATGCGAATACAAAAGTGACGGTGAGTACTGTTTGGAATTGGAAACTCAATGCGCGCAATAGCATGCGCAGCGGGGTTTACGTGAATCGCTTGGGATTTGATTTGTATAAGGAATACAAAGAAGAAAGTACGCAGCTGTTCGTGCGCCCACTTGATGAAGGCAATGGGCTAACCACGACGCAAGCCTTTTCGCAATGGAAACATCGCCTATCCGACCATGTACAACTACTGGCAGGCGTCCATTATTTGGGCATTCCATCGACAGGAAGGCATAGCGTAGAGCCGCGGGCGAGTGTGCGGTACACGACCACAGCGCAACATGTGTGGAGCCTCGGATATGGATTGCACAGCCAAGTGCAGCCGCTCGGAGTTTATTATGGAAAAATAACCGATGCCAGTGGTGTGGTGCGTCAGCCCAATCGAAATTTAGATTTCAATAAAGCGCATCATATCGTGGCATCTTACGATCATAAAATCACGAATAAACTTCATGCGAAATTAGAAGGATACTATCAACATCTTTACAATATCGCGATTGAAGACGTGCCTGGCTCAAGCAATTCAAGTTTGAATATAGAGTTTGACTATGTATTGGAACCTATGGTAAATCAAGGTTTCGGGAGAAATTATGGCATCGAGTTTACTCTGGAACAATTCACACACAATGGAATGTACTTCTTGTTGTCGGGAGCGCTATTTGATTCTGAATACAAAGCGAAGGATGGCGTTTGGAGAGACACGCGCTACAATGCAGGACGCTCTCTCACCTTCACTGGTGGCAAGGACTGGAAGATTGGAGCACCTGAAAAGAATAGAACATTTAGTTTCAACATGCGTGCGATTTATTCAGGAGGAATGCGCCGCACGCCGATTGATTTGCAAGCATCCATTGAAAGTGGAGAAGCGCAATTGATAGAAAACAGAGCATTTACAATTCAAAACGCAGATTACTTCCGCACAGACGTTCGCTTTAGCGTGAAGCGAAACAGAGCGAAATCCACCTCTACCCTTTCCTTGGACATTCAAAATGTGAGCAACCGTGCGAACATTGGCGGAACTTACTTTGATTTGGACGAAGCCGCAGTGAAGACGTGGACGATGACGCCGTTGATTCCCGTGTTGAGTTATAAAATTGAATTTTAATTTAAACAACAAAAGGCCTTCGGAAGAAGGCCTTTTGCTTGTGATGAGGAAGTCCTTGGTTACTTCCCTACGAACTCTTTCACCGAGCTCACGATAAAATCGAGTTGCTCTTGTGAGAGTTCAGTATG
>CANGVZ010000070.1 GCA_947457285.1 Flavobacteriales bacterium
CTGATGAGTAGGAAACTTTTTTGAAAACAAGTTGATCGTCCAATTCAAATAATGCATCTTCAAAGATTCGAAGCAAGGAGTTCACTGACTCTTCATTGAGCTTCTCTTCTGTGACGTCCCAAAACTGAATTATGAAGCGATCTTTAGAGTTGGATAATATTTGTCCGTTGTACCATCTCTTTATTTGAGGAGCATATTGCTGAAATGGCTGTGAATTCTTTGCTTCAATGGCGCTTTGAATTTTTCCCAGCCATTCTTTTGCATAATCGGAATTACTAGAGAAATCACTAAACTTTTTACCAACTAAAGAATCTGATTGAAAGCCATAAATATTGGCATAGGCTTCATTTACGAAGTCGATAGTATAATCTACCAACTGGTTTTCTTTCCAAATCGTGGTGGCGCTGAGATATCCCGCGGGGGAACTCGCGAATAGTTCGGTAAAGTTCAATTCCTGCATTCTACTAGTAATCTGAGAGGTCAAAGATAAAATAAAAAAAGCCTGGCGATGCCAGGCTTTTATACTGAGAATTCAACGAATGTGTTACTTCTTATCGTCTTTAACTTCCTCAAAGTCAACGTCAGTTACTTCTGCGTCAGCAGCACCACCATTATTAGGAGCTTGCTCAGCACCCGCAGCATTTCCTGCATTATACATGTCTTGAGAAGCAGCAGAGAAGACTTGGTTCAATTGATCCATTGAAGTACGGATAGCATTCAAATCTTTTTCTGCATGGGCTTTCTTTAAATCAGCCAAAGCAGCCTCGATTGGACCTTTTTTATCTGCTGGAAGTTTTTCACCAAACTCCTTGAGGTTCTTTTCTGTTTGGAAAATCAAGGTATCTGCCTGGTTCACGAGATCAGCTGATTCTTTTGCCGCGCGGTCAGCTTCTGCATTGGCCTCTGCTTCACGCTTCATTTTCTCGATATCCTCTTTAGACAAGCCACTTGATGCTTCGATACGAATCGACTGAATCTTGTTGGTAGCCTTGTCTTTAGCGCTCACATTGATAATACCATTGGCGTCGATATCAAATATTACTTCGATCTGTGGTACACCGCGAGGTGCTGGTGGAAGTCCATCGAGGTGGAATTTACCGATGGTGCGGTTGTCCTTTGCCATCGCTCTTTCTCCTTGCAACACGTGGATTTCCACGCTTGGTTGATTGTCAGAAGCAGTAGAGAAAACCTCTGATTTCTGAGTTGGAATAGTAGTATTGGCATCAATCAACTTGGTGAATACACCGCCCATTGTTTCAATACCAAGTGAAAGAGGCGTTACATCGAGAAGCAAAACATCCTTCACCTCTCCTGTCAATACACCACCTTGAATAGAAGCACCAATAGCTACTACTTCATCAGGATTTACGCCCTTGCTTGGCTCCTTTCCAAAATACTTTTTCACGGCTTCTTGGATCGCTGGGATACGCGTAGAACCACCAACGAGGATCACTTCTTGGATATCTCTCACACTCAAACCAGCCTTTTTCAGAGCTGTTTCGCAAGGAGCGATTGTTCTTTGAATAAGTGAGTCTGCAAGTTGCTCAAATTTCGCACGAGTGAATGAACGCACCAAGTGTTTCGGAATGCCATCCACCGGCATGATGTAAGGCAAGTTGATTTCTGTAGTTGTCGAACTTGAAAGTTCGATTTTAGCCTTTTCAGCTGCCTCTTTCAAGCGTTGAAGCGCCATTGGATCTTTGGTAAGATCAATGTTGCCGTTTTCATTTTTAAACTCTTGTACCAACCAATCGATGATTACTTGGTCGAAATCGTCACCACCGAGGTGAGTATCACCATCTGTAGATAAAACTTCAAAAACGCCATCACCCAATTCTAGGACAGACACGTCGTGAGTACCACCACCGCAGTCAAAGACCACGATTTTCATATCCTGAGCCTTTTTGTCGAGACCGTAGGCGAGTGCCGCCGCAGTAGGTTCGTTGATGATACGCTTTACTTTAAGGCCTGCAATTTCGCCAGCTTCTTTCGTAGCCTGGCGCTGTGCATCGTTGAAGTAAGCAGGAACGGTAATTACAGCTTCTGAAACTTCATATCCAAGATAATCTTCTGCGGTCTTTTTCATTTTCTGAAGGACCATTGCAGAGATTTCTTGTGGGGTATAAAGACGGTCGTCAATTTTAACACGGGGTGTATTGTTGTCACCGCGCACCACTTCGTAGGGAACGCGAGAAACTTCGCGAGCGCTTTCATCGTAGCTACTACCCATGAAGCGCTTGATGGAGTAGATTGTTTTTCTAGGGTTAGTGATAGCTTGACGCTTAGCAGGATCGCCAACTTTGCGCTCGCCGCCTTCTACAAATGCCACCACCGATGGAGTAGTTCTTTTGCCTTCACTGTTGGCAATTACCACCGGCTCATTTCCTTCCATTACAGAAACGCAGCTGTTGGTAGTTCCAAGGTCAATTCCTATAATCTTGCTCATTTTGATTTATTTAATTCGAAATTTCCACCCCGTCTTCAAGCATAGTGCCATTGAAAGAAAGTCTGACACGCGGGTAATTTTGTCAGTTTTTCAGAAGTATCCCGTCCTTTCAGGTGACAATTTTGACCAAAAAAAACCCTGACAATGAAAATTGTCAGGGTTCTGTTTGCTTGAACAACAAGCTTATTTCTTACCAGACTTGCCATCTGTTTTTGATGGGCTTGCACCTGGCTTCTTATCTTCAATTACTGGTTTAGCTGGCGCTGGCTTTGAAGGCGGAGGAGTTGTTTCCGCAGGCTTAGTCATGCCGCCATCATTTGGGCGACCACCACGCTTGATACTCTTCTTTTCGAAAACCATATGCGTCTCGCCTTTGCCAGGTACACCTGTTACATAAGACGTAACGAACTTGAATCCGATCTTGCTGAGGTAAGCCATAGCGTCGGGCACGTTGGTAAACTTTTGATCACGCGCTTCGCTCATTGCCACAATCAGTTCTTTGTCCTCAATTCCTTTAGTTGATTCTTGGCCGAAATCCAATTTGATTACTGTACCACCGATACCGTTATCTCCAAGAATTAACTCACAGAAATAGGATTCACCTTCCATACCGCGGCTGAGTGCTTCTTTTTGAGCGGCTCTTGCTTGCATTTCTTTTTCACGTGCTTCACGATCTGATGACTCTGGCTTTTGCGCCATTCCCAAGAATGGGAGTCCTGCTAATAGGATAAAAAGGATTTTCTTCATTTTGAATTCGATTAATTAATGTGGTCAAAAATAGCCAAACAATGTGCCATCCTGCAAAATGAAAAGTTAAGAGCCATATTTGCAATCCAAAATGGACAGATTTCACGAAGCATATTATTACCTGAAGCACCTGCTCACTGCGAAAAAAAGACATGGTGTCCATTCGCCTTTTGTTTATCATCTTTCCGACCAAGTGCTCTCGGAGTCCAGACAATTTGGGGTATTTGAGAAATTAGAGGCACTTCGAAACAAGCTTGAGAATGATGAGCGAATCATCAAAGTAGAGGATTATGGTGCTGGATCTCGGGTTCACAATTCACCTCATCGGTCTGTTTCACAGATTGCAAAAACAGCACTGGCACCTAAGAAACAAAGCCAAGCCTTGTTTAAACTGGCTCTCGAGCAGCAACCTAAACGCATTCTCGAGTTAGGCACCAGTTTAGGACTTACCACTCTTTACCTTCACGCGGCGGCAAGTCAAAATGCGGAAATAACGACTATTGAAGGCGCTCCAGCGATCGCACAAATCGCAAAAGAGAATTTTCTTTCTTTTGGTACCGCCAACATTCAACTGCTTGTCGGCAAATTCGAAGATCAACTGCTTCAATTGACAGGCGAGTTTGATATAATATATATTGACGGCGACCACCGCTTTGAGCCCACCATGAGCTATTTTGAAAAATGTAAGCACCTCCTTTCTCCCAACGGGTGGATGATTTTGGATGATATCTACTGGTCGAAAGAAATGACAAGCGCTTGGAGGACATGCACGGCAGACGCGCGTTTCAACCTCGCATTAGACTTTTATCATTTCGGAGTATTGATTCGCGACCAAAGAAAAGAGCGCGAGTATCATCGATTGCGGCTTTAATCCTTTTTCTCCAAATCCTCTATTCGGCGCATCAAGTCGGGAAGTTTTCGGAAACCAACGTAGCTCTTCTTGTAATCCATAATCGAGAATGCGGGTGAACCTTGAATGATAGTATTCGGCTCCTTGATATCGCTGCCAACGCCACTTTGAGCGGCAATCTTCGTTCCGTCAGCAATGGAGATATGCCCAACGATTCCCACCTGACCGCCAATCATGCAGTTCTTGCCAATTTTGGTAGACCCAGCAATACCCGTTTGTGCGGCAATTACTGTGTTTTCACCAATTTCAACGTTATGGGCTATTTGAATGAGGTTATCTATTTTAACTCCTCTTCTAATTATCGTAGATCCGAGTGTAGCACGGTCGATGGTAGAGTTGGCGCCCACTTCGACATGGTCTTCAATGATGACATTTCCGAGCTGAGGAACTTTGGCGTAATTGTTTTCAGAGTTAGGGGCAAAGCCAAAACCATCACCACCTATCACAACACCAGCGTGCAGCGTACAGTTATTTCCAATTTGACAATCTGCGTACACCTTCACTCCTGCATTCAACGTTGAATTACTTCCAATAGAAACTTTATCTCCCACGATGGTACCTGCATGAAGTGCAGCACCATCACCAACTTTTGTGTGTTCGCCTACATAAACGAAAGCACCAATGTAAACATCGTTTCCAATACTCGCAGACCCAGCGATGACAGCACTTGGATGAATGCCGGGCTTTGGTTTCGAAAGTTGATTATAGGCATCCAGTAATTTGGCGAAGCTCGCGTATGCATCCTCTACGCGGATTATTGTCAAGCTTGCCGGCAACGCTTCTTCTGCGATAAAATCTTTTGAAACAATTGCTATGCTTGCCTTCGTTTGGTAAATAAATGGAGTATATTTTGGATTGGCTAAAAAAGTCAAAGTACCAGGAGTTCCTTCTTCAATTTTTGAGAGACCAGAAACTGCCACTTCGTTGTCACCCTCCACGACACCATTCAACATGGAAGCTATTTGTAGTGCTGAAAATTTCATATGGCGAATATAATGAAGAGCTTCGAATATTTATTTCGAATACACTTTTCCTCCCAGAGAGGCTAATGCATCAAAAAAAGAAGGGAATGACTTATTCACGGATTCAGCTCCTTGAATGGTAATCTTGTCGCCCCCCAAGCCAAGCAATGCGGCAGCCATAGCAATGCGATGATCGTTGTGCGAATTCAGCGTGGCAGGACGTACATAAGAAGGGTAGACCATTAATTCATCTTCTCTTACAACTACACGAATATTGGCTTTTGTAAATTCATCTTGAAGCGCCTTCGCCCTATTGCTCTCTTTATGAAGCAATCGTTTCGCACCCTTAATTGTGCTTACACCATTTCCGTAGGCCGCGAGCGCCACAATTGGAGGAACCAAATCGGGACAATTGGTAGCATCAAATTGAAACGCATTGATCTCACTTTGTTTCACAAAAACACGGTCTGAATAAGCAACATGCTCTACACCACTCAGACGTAAAACTTCGACAATTCTGCTATCCGCTTGCGTAATGATATTTGAGAGATTGGTAATTTCAACCCCCTCCTCTGCGGCGATGGCTGCTGCTGCGATTAGGAATGCTGCACCACTCCAGTCACCTGGCACTGCGGTTTTTATTGGCTTGTAAACCTGATTTCCTTTAATGAAAAAACGCTCGTAATCATTCGTTAAAATCTCCACGCCTGCCATCGCAGCTACTTCCATAGTCATTTGCACATAAGGAATGCTTGTAAGCGATTTTACAATTAGTTCGCTATCGTGCTTGGCAGTAGGAAGTGCCAATAATAATCCCGTCAAAAATTGAGATGAAACAGATCCATCGAGGGTGGCTTTGCCACCGAGAAGAGGACCACGAACGGTGACAGGGAGACGACCAGAAGAAGTCTTGCATTGCGCACCTAATGCTGGAATTACATGATCAAACTCTGTAAATGGTCTGGTGAGTAAACTTCCTTCGCCTCTCACCTCAATGGCCTCATCAGCCAACGCTGCGATCGGCGTAAACATGCGCGACGCCAAGCCAGATTCACCACAAAGTATTTGATTTTTCGCGATGCGAATACCGCTTTCATCGTTGTTTGGGAAACCTCCTTTGATTCGTAAATCCGAGCCCGATTTAACAATGACAGCACCTAGTGTTTGCGCTACATTTAAAGCAGCAATACAATCGGCACTATCGGGGTAATTTTTTATCTCACTTTCACCTGGTGCGAGCAGCGCCGCAGCAATAAACCTTTGCGCAATGCTTTTGCTGCCGGGAGCGGCGATGCTTCCCTTGAGGAGGCTAGGATATACTTCTTTCTTCATCGAGGTTTACGTCCGAGATAAATGCTCGCAATTCCACCTGATAAAGGTATCACTTTCGTGTCAACATAACCTGTCTTTATCATTATGTTTTCGAAGTCATTTCCACTCGGAAATGCTTGAACGCTTTCTGGCAAATATTCATAGGCACGCTTGTCCTTTGAAATCAACTTACCAATGACGGGCATGATGAACTTAAAATAAAAACTGAAAAGCTGCTTGATTGGAAATTTTTTCGGTTTTGAAAACTCCAATACGATTCCAAGCGCGCCTGGCTTTAATACACGATTCATTTCTGACAAACCTTTTTCGAGGTTCTCAAAATTTCTCACACCAAAGGCCACTGTATAGGCATCAAAGGAATTTGAATCAAAGGGAAGATTTTCTGAATCACCTCTTTTCAATACAACCTTTTGTTGCCAGCCTTTATCTGCAATTTTCTTTCTTCCTACTTCGAGCATCCCTTCACTGATATCCACACCGATTATTTGATCGGCATTAAGATCCATTCGAACAGCCTCTAGTGCGAAATCCGCTGTGCCCGTAGCGACATCCAATACCAATTTAGGGTTTTCCTTCTTCAAGATTTTGATTGCCTTCTTTCTCCAAAGAATATCGATACCAAAAGAGAAGGCGTGATTGAGAAAGTCATAACTATGAGCGATGTTGTCGAACATCTGCTCCACTTCTTCCTTTTTCCCCCCTGCATTGTATGGCTTTACCGTAGTGCCCATGAATTTAAAAAATTTAACCCACGATGGTGTCGGCCTCGGGGTATTTGAATTTATGTTGAACAAACTTGCCCGCTAATGCGAAGGCAATCGTGAATGTACCTACCCTGCCGACAAACATCGAAGCGATAATGATGTATCGTCCCGTTTCGGAAAGATAAGCCGTCAGATTTCGGCTCAATCCCACTGTACTGAATGCTGACACTTGTTCGAATACGAGATCGGCAACACTAAACTGTGGCATGAGCAGCAACTGCCATTCCGATATGCTCAACAATAGCGCACCAATGAAGTTCATTACGATATAGATAATGGCAATACTGTAGGCGCTACTTTTGAGACCAGGTCCTATGGTGCGCTTAAACAATACCGCTCTATCTTGACCGGTCATTACAGCCTTGATATCTGCAATAATAATGGCGAGACTGCTGGTCTTGATACCGCCCCCAGTCGAAGTGCTGCCAGCACCGATATACATCAAAGCGATGATGAGCATGATCGACGGCACGCTTAATACACCAAAATCAACGGTATTGTATCCAGCAGTGCGCGGAGTGACTGACTGAAAAACAGCTCCAGTGATTTTCCCAAATAGGGAGTGTTCACTTAAAGACTTTTCGCTCTCAAATACATAGATGAGAATCGCTCCAATCACGACAAGACCAACCGAAAAATAAAGGGAAATTTTTGTCGAAAAATCAATCTGTTTCCAAGGATTTTTTAGACGATCTCTTAAACGCGATGGTTCAAACAAATCAAACAGTGCCAAAATCCCGAGACCACCTAGGAAAATTTGAATGATAATGACCCAGTGCACAAGATAATTGTTTGCGACCATTTCATTTGTGAGTCCGTTTGTAAAAAGACTTATACCTGCATTATTAAAAGCACTGACGCTGTGAAAAACGGAATAGAATAATTTCTCTCCGTTGTCATACCAAGCTATATTAGGATTCCAGAGTTGATAGAGCGCCACAGCTCCCATACCTTCGATTAAAGTTGTCCAGAGAATTACTTTTCCGAGCATACCTGAAGCAGAGAGAATGTTATTGCGCGCCACGAATCCTTCAATAACCTGGTGATGTCGAATGCCCACTCCCACCTTGCTCATCAAAGAAAGGAAGCCACCGAAAGCGATGATATTCAAACCACCTAATTTGATCAATGTTAAAATCACAAATTGACCCTTGAATGTAAAAGCGGTGTGCGGATCCAAGGTCATTAAGCCAGTAACACACGTAGCACTAGTGGCTGTGAAAAGTGCATCCACAAAACTGATTCCCTTGGTTGTCATCTCTGGCAACATCAACAGAAAGGTGCCTCCCAGAATAATGAAAACAAAAGAAAGTACGAATACAACAGCAGGGTTTAGACGAATACGTGGAAGAAAATC
>CANGVZ010000071.1 GCA_947457285.1 Flavobacteriales bacterium
ATTTAAGACTCCTGAGAACATCTTAAAACATTGATTATCTTATCTTTCCAATAGTTTTTTCCTAATGGCCGCCATTAGAGCTTTTTCCTAATGACAATTCCGGGCTAAAAAGATCAAATTGGAGTATGGGGATGAATGAATTAGAAACGAAGCGTAAAAACTGTTTTTACATCCAGCTCTGACTCCACACTTAATGAACCATTGTGCATCTGCATGATTTGTCGGGAAAGCGCTAGACCGATTCCGGATCCGGTTTTTTTGGTGGTGAAGAAGGGAATAAAAATCCGCTGGATGGCTTCTGGAATGATACCCGGCCCGTTATCGGTCACTTGAACGATAATCGAGTTTCCGGTATATAATCCAATCAACTCTACTTTTGGATTTTCTGTTTGATAGAGCGCTTCAAATGCGTTTTTAAGAAGGTTGATTAAAACCTGACTAATCATTTCTTCATCTATTTCTACAGTCAGGTAATCGGATTGGCAGATCAGCGAAAATTGAATGGCCGATTTTTTTATCTCGGGCTTCATCAGGTTGACTACGTTTTCAAGTAGCTTTTTTAGTGTTACTGTTTTAAGTTTCGGCTGGGGTAAGGAAGTGTATTCTCTGTACGCATCGATGAATTGAATCAATCCCTTGCTTCTGTTTTCAATGGTGCCTAGGCCCTCACGCAAATCATCAGCCGCTTCTCCTTTTAATTCATAATGACTTTCTTTTTTTACCAAATCTTCTTCTAGTATTTCTCTCATCGTTGAGGTGAGCGAAGAGATGGGAGTAATTGAATTCATTATTTCATGCCGAAGTACACGTGTGAGGTTTTGCCACGCCTCCAGTTCTTGTTTTTGCAATTCAGTCTGAATGTTTTGTAACGTCACCAACTTTACGGTGTTACCTCGAATGCGAAGTTCAGTTGCTTGGATCGTCAATTGAAATTCGTTTCCAGATTTATACAATGTACTTTTCCCTGGTTCCGCTTCGCTCAGGGATTCATACAGTTTGGGGTTGATGGCCTGGAGTTCTTTTAGGTTCTTCATATTACCCACACCAATAAACCGTTTGGCATTGGCATTCATCAATTGTACATCGCCATCCGCGTCAAATGATAAAATACCTGTTCGTACCTGCTGCACCACCGTGTTTAGGTATTGCCAACTTTCCTCTTTCTCTGATCGCGCTTTTCTGAAGGCCTCGAGCACTTCATTGAAAGCCGTATTTAACTCTCGAAAGCTTTTGCCTAGTTTATTATCGTTAGCGAATCCGGAAATGAAATCAGAATACTTAACCGATTCCAGAAAGCGTGTAAGCTTACGATTGGTTTGCGAAGTAAAGCGGTATAACTCCAGCAGCTGAAAAACGATAATCAAAACAGTAAGCCCGGCCGCAAAAAACATATTGGGGCGACTTACCATAAACATTACCAGCCCAACCGATAATGCCAGAAGGCCTACCCGGAACGCCACCCGAAAACGAAAGTCGTTGAAAAGCATTTTAGAATTTGAAAATTTGAAAATTGGGTAATTTGAAAATGAATCTATTTGTGCTGATTGACATTCGGGCTGGTGTTTGGTTCTGGCATCTTCAAATTTTCAAACATTTAGAGTCCATGTTTCTCCAATCTCCTATAAAGCGATGATCTTGTCAACCCCAATTCAGAGGCAGCTTGTGTGATATTGCCGTTGTATTTCTTTAATACTTTTCGAATCAACAGTTTTTCAACTTCATCCAGGTTGTATTGATCCAGATTCATGGATTGTTCGGTTTCTTTGTTGCTCGAAACGGTGAAGTTGAAATCTTCTGGTTGCAATACAGTGGAGTTGCTTAGAATGATTGCACGTTCTAGTGAATGTTGCAGTTCTCTGATATTTCCAGGCCAAGGGTGTTTGTTCATCCTCGTCATGGCTGCTTCACTAATCTTGCTCACACTCTTTCCATATTTGGCAGAATAATGCTTTAAAAAATGATTGGCCAGCAACGGAATATCTTCCAGACGATCGCGGAGCGAAGGAATTTGTATTTCGATGGTGTTGATGCGATAGAGCAAATCTTGCCGAAAGCGATTCTCTTTTACCATGTCGTACAGAGGCATGTTGGTGGCGCAAATCAATCGCAAATCTATGGCTGTGTCTTTATTGGATCCTACACGACTTACTTTTCTGTTTTGCAAAACGCTTAGTAATTTGGCTTGTAAAGGCATTGAAAGATTCCCAATCTCATCTAAAAACAAGGTGCCTTTATTTGCTAACTCAAATCTTCCCGGACGATCTTCTTTCGCGTCAGTAAAGGATCCTTTTTTATGACCAAATAGTTCGCTTTCAAAAAGTGTTTCAGTGATTGACCCAAGGTCAACCCCAATAAATGATTCGCTTTTTCGAATGGAATTGCTGTGAATAGCGCGTGCAATCAATTCTTTGCCGGTTCCGTTTTCACCCAGTATTAGAACGTTCGCATCAGTTTGAGCCACACGTTCGATCGTTTGAAAGATGCGCTGCATGGATTGACTTTGACCGATGATATCACGAAATTTTTCATTGATGGTGTGATTTATTTCGTGGTTCTTAATCTTTAACGTCTCAATTTCGTCTCGCGATTCGCGCAATCGCATGGATGAGTATAGTGTGGCGAGTAGTTTTTCATTTTCCCATGGCTTCAATACAAAATCGGTAGCGCCAGCTTTAATCGCCTTCACAGCCATCTGCACATCACCATAAGCAGTTATAAGAACGACTACTGCGGAGGGATCGATGCTTAGGATTTTCTCCAACCAATAGTAACCTTCGCTCCCGCTGCTTACGTCTTTCGTAAAGTTCATGTCCAATAGGATCACATCGTAATCTTCCTGATTCATCAGGCCGGGCAGTGCCTCCGGATTTTTTTCGATATCGACTTGGGCAAAATGCCTCTTAAGATACATCTTGGCTGCCTTTAAAAGATCTTCGTTGTCGTCTACGATTAAAATTTTCCCGTGCTTTGTTTCAGACATATTTTTTTCCATTAAGATTTAGGCCACAGGCTTCAAGCTGCAAGCTGTTTCAGTTCTGATGATCAGCTTGTGGCTTGTAGCTTGTGGCTTGTAGCTTGTGGCTTGTAGCCTGTGGCTTGAAGCCTTGATTTTACCCATCAAACACAATATTGATACCGAAAGGCCAATACCTTTGAAACGCTCCAATTTGCTCAATTAACGCATTCAAATGTATCAATTATTGTCCGCAATCGAACAGTTGAGTTCACATGTGAACGGATATTTTGCTCAAAAAGCTTCAAATGGACTCTGAAGTCGTGAAAAGGATCGTTGGCACACTTGTTGGCAATAGGTGACCGAAATTGAATGGAAACAATGGATAAACAGATTAAGAAGAAGTACTGGACATTTAAGCGCATTGGAACCTTTGCCGGGATTGCATTATTAGTTGGGTTCATTGGGTATCAGTTCATTTTTGCAGACAGGCGTTCGAAATTGAAAATCGAAAAAGATAAGATCACAATATCAGAGGTGAAGATGGGGCAATTCAAAGAGTACATTCCTCAAACCGGAATAGTTGAGCCCAGCCGCACGGTTTATTTGGATGCGATTGAAGGTGGTAACATTAGAAACATCGTTCGTGAAAGCGGAGCGATGCTGAAAAAGGGAGATGTGATATTAGAGCTCACTAACTTGAATCGCGAGCTGTCAGTATTACAGCAAGAAGCTTCTTTTAATGAAAGCATTAATCGTGCACGCGAGACAAAACTAAATATCATGCGAAACGATTTGGATCAACGTCAGCAACTCGCATTGATTGATAATCAGCTTCAAATTCTCGAGCCGCAATATCGTAGGCAGAAACAGTTGTTTGAGAAGAAGCTGATTGCGAAACAGGATTTTGAAAGAACCGAAGCTGATTATAAATACAATATTGAGCGGAAAAGGATCACTTATGAAGTATATCGAAATGACTCCATCGACCGCATTCGTCAGCTAAAAGCCGTAACGAAGTCTGAGCAACAAATGACGTTGAGCTTAGACGGAGTAAGCAAGATTTTGGATAACCTATTGATTCGCTCTCCAATCGATGGGCAATTGTCTACTCCACACTGGGAGATTGGTCAGGCAGTTAGTACAGCTCAGCGTTTAGGTCAGGTGGATATTGTTGGCAGCTTTAAAGTGCGTGTTCCTATAGATGAATTATATCTTCCCAAAATTTCAGTTGGCCTTCCGGCAACTACAGACTTCGCCGGAAAAACCTACCAGCTATCGATCACCTATATTTATCCAAACATTACGAACGGAAGATTTGAAGTAGATATGAATTTTGTCGGAGAGACCCCTCAAGGTATCAGACGTGGTCAATCCTTGCGCATGCGTGTTGAATTGGGTCAACCGTCTGAAGAACTGCTACTGCCAATTGGTGGATTCTATAAAGACACCGGGGGTAATTGGGTCTTCATCATGGATGGAGAGGGCAAGGCAGTTAAGCGGGATGTGAAGTTGGGTCGGAAGATGGGCTCTGAATTTTTTGAAGTGTTGGAAGGTTTGAAGCCCGGTGACCGAGTAATCACTTCTTCCTATGAGAATTTTGGCGACAACGAAGTATTACTTTTAGATTAATGCAACTAATTAAGAATTTTAGCGTCTAATGATGCAACCATCTTAGAAAAAAACAGTATCCAATAAAACTATATCATAAACAGAAACATCACACTTAAAATCATACCCCACATGATCAAACTAAAGAATCTCGAAAAAGTCTACACCACCGAAGAAGTGGAAACCACTGCCTTGAACAGCATCAACATGGAAATCAAAGATGGTGAGTTCGTGGCTATCATGGGTCCATCCGGTTGTGGCAAGTCTACTTTGTTGAATATCCTTGGCCTGTTGGATAATCCATCGGGTGGTGAGTACTATTTTGGCGAAAGTGAAGTGGCCAAATACTCTGAACGCCAGCGTGCACAATTGCGCAAGGGTTCAATCGGCTTTGTATTCCAGAGCTTCAACTTGATCGATGAATTGACCGTTTTTGAAAATGTAGAACTGCCATTGTTGTACATGAAGGTGCCATCAGATGAGCGCAAGAAAAGAGTGGAACAAGTGCTGGAGCGCATGAATATTATGCACCGCAGAAATCACTTCCCTCAACAGCTATCAGGTGGTCAACAACAGCGCGTGGCGATATCTCGTGCCATTGTTGCTAAACCTAAAGTGATATTGGCTGATGAACCTACTGGTAACTTGGACTCTGCCAATGGCGAAGAGGTAATGAAGTTACTCTCAGAATTGAATGTGGAAGGTACTACAATCATCATGGTGACCCACTCACCCTATGATGCCAACTATGCACACCGCATCATTAACTTGTTTGATGGTAAGATAGTGACCGAGAATATTAAGGAGCAATTCCATATATAATTTCATTGGTTTAGGTCAATTGGAAATTCCTCGCAAACTGACCACTGTTTTTCGCGGCAAATTGACCACCAAAAGTTAACTCACAATTTGATGTTGTAACGGTATGTTTTTTCCGGTTGCCGACGGCCTTATTTTTCCTGAGTTCCTCGCTGGGATGGAAATTTCGCGGAGCCGGACCAGTTTTTTCCGTCTTAAGGTGACCAATTTTACTTGCTTACAATCAGTCGATTATGATTTTTTGCAAGGCAGCGAAAAAAAGCGGTCACCCTGTGCGGAATCTCGAAGCTGAGTAACTATAAAGGTAGTAGAAATATGAAATAAAGCTTACTGTAAGTCTTCTGGTTTTAATGTGCCAGCGGCATAGGCAACTACCACCTTTTGAAAGAGTAATCTAACCTCTGCCTGCGCCTTGTCGGCTTGCGCTTGAACGAAAACCCGATTGGCATTTTGATAGTCAACGAAATTTGTCACACCCAGATTATAGCGCTCGGTTTCCAATCGAAATGCCACTTCTGCTGCCTCTAATTGAGAAAGTGTAACCGCGAAGGTTCTTTTTACGAGTTTAAAGTTTTGGTGAGCCCGCAAAACATCTGTCTTTACTTGAATCTCCGCATTTTGTCGCAAGATCTTATTGTTTAAATAAGTTGTCTTTTGCTGGTAAACATTCGCACGATTCTGAAAAATAGTGTTCCCGCCTAAAATCGGAATCAATAATTGAACTCCATAGGTTCTACGAAGATTATCTGTGTAAAACTGTGTATCGAAGGGAGCCGCTGTCAAATCACTGGCCAATTTATTGTAAGCTGAATTCATGCTCCAAAATCCAGTCAAAGAAGGGGAATAATTACCTCTGGCCGCATTCAGAGCAAACTTTGATGAGAGCTCATTTTTCTCTGCCCGTAAATAGTCTCCTCTATTCTTCAAGGCTGTTTCAAAGGCAGCTTTTATCTCCGTTTCGTCTGACGAAATAGAATTAATATCCCAATCCGGTTTTACTACATCAAATCCTTCGGATGGGTCTAACAATAGAGTTTGAGACAACAAAGCTTTATCATTTATCAAATTGATTTCCGCTTGTAGGGCTCGAATTTCTGCAGCTTTTGTCTGAAAATCTTGATTGTACTGGTCAACGGGAGACCTCGCTCCCACATTAACTTGCTCGGTCACTTGTTCCAATTGTTTTTTCAATGCTTCCCAATTCTCATTGGCTATCCGAAGCAATTCCACATCTAATAGTACTTGTAAAAACTGTGTGGTTACTGTGTTAATTGCATCTTGCTCGGTACGATGAACAAAGTGCAATTGCGCCTCCAACTGTGTACCGTTTTGTTTTATCTGACTGATCCGATTAAATCCATTAAACAAATTTACCTGGGCGTTCAACGATCCGGAAAACTGGTCGAATAAGCCGTTCACTACCTTACCCTCGTTTTGGTTGAAAAAATTACCATTCACTTGAAGTGCCGAAGCATTCGCGGAAAGCGTTGGAGCCAAACCAGCCCAGGCCGCTGTTTTCTGCACCTGGCTATTGGTCAGATTGTTCCGCTGTTGATTTAGCTGAATGTTGTTTTTCAAAGCTATCTTAACTGCTTCGTCAAAAGTGAATGGCCTATTCTGTGCGTCAACAGTTGTGCCCGCAAATACTAAAAAAATAAATACCAAATTTCCGATTTTCATACTGCCCGTTTATTTCATTAATTCATCTGACTCTACAGCAACATCCACCACCTTCACGACTCGTTTGCCACGCTTGGCATTTTCTTCAGAGTGGGTCACTTGAATAATGGTGATGCCTTCTTCATTTAGCTTTTGAAAAATATCCATGATGTGTCTGCGTTGGTCGGAGTGAAGATTACCCGTGGGCTCATCGGCCAATAACAATTTAGGCTCACCCACGATTGCTCTCGCAATGCCCACCAGTTGTTGTTGACCGCCCGAAAGCTGTTCGGGGAACAAATCTTTTTTGGCCACCATATTAAATCGGTCAAGCATTTTTGCCACCATACTTTTGCGCTGGCTGCCACTTACACCTTTGTACAAAGGCGGAGTCTCAATATTTTCATACACGGTAAGTTCATCAATCAAATGATACGCCTGAAAAACAAATCCGATGTAATTCTTGTGCATTTCGCTTTTAGCTTTCTCCTTCATATTATGAACAGGCTCATCAAAAAAATAGTACTCCCCTGCCGAAGGTTCATCAAGCATGCCAATAATATTCATCAGCGAGGATTTTCCAGCTCCACTAGGGCCCATTATAGTCGGAAATTCTCCCTGCTTCACCTCCAGATCAATTCCTTTCAAGATGAATGTCCGCTGAAAACGCGAATCAATGTACTTATCAACATTTTTTAGTTGGATCATAAATGGAAGGTAGAGTGGTTGGCTTTATTCGATTTTTCACCTGCTAGGGCAAATAATTTGCCAAGGCAGTTTAAGTGGCTTACACGGCTTAAAACGCTTTTTAGTTGTCTTCTATCGTTCGCTAGTGAAAAAAGGTGTCCGAAAATGGATACCTGGATAATGTTAGAAGACAACCGGGTGCAGTATCACATCCATTCATCGGTTAGTATTCTTCCATGTGGAAATTTCGCGGAGCCTGATCAGTTTTTCGCGCCGTAAGTTGACTACTTTTATTTGCTTACAATCAGTCGATTATGATTATTTCAAGGCTGCGAAAAAAGGTGGTCACCATGGACGGAATCTCCATGTTATTCAACAATACAAGACGAATAACAATGTTGAGTTGACCAGAAAGCCTTCGCTGTTTGAACGAGCATGGATGTAGCCATTGTTAGTAGTCTTGACTACGGGACTAATTGGTGGTATTATTTTCGCGACTTCACAAGGCAAAAGGATTCCACCGACATTTTATGCATCAGCAGCAGTAATTATTCCTTTGTGGATTGGCTATCTGACGGCTCGAAAAAGAAAGCAACAACAAGGGACAAAATAACGTGTGAAGCGGCACTGTGCATAACAATGGTAGCTGATGCACAACTCTTCAAAAAAGGTGGATTTAAGAAATTCAAGTCAAAAATGGCGTTAATAGATTCGTTTTAAGAGACAGTGATGTGAGGGGCGGAAAATGGAGTGCGGAAAAATGGTGATGCCATAATCGATTTAA
>CANGVZ010000072.1 GCA_947457285.1 Flavobacteriales bacterium
TAAGCTCCAGCTCCATTTCATCATAATTTGGCAAGTTGGCTTTCTCAATTCTGAAAACTCCTTTTCTTTCGAAAATAAAGCTCAATGAACCACTATTACCAAGCTGGCCGCCACCTCTGTTGAAATACATACGGACATTGGCAACAGTGCGCGTTGGATTATCGGTAGCCGTTTCTACCAAAATGGGCACACCATAAGGGCCATAGCCTTCATATACCACTTCCTCATAGCTGCTGGTATCTTTACTGACCGCGCGCTTGATCGCAGCCTCTACTCGATCTTTGGGCATATTAACACCCTTGGCATTGGCCACTGCCTGGCGGAGTCGCGGATTGTAATCCGGCTCTGGGCCGCCAGCCTTTACTGCCATTGCAATCTCTTTACCGATGCGCGTAAAGGCCTTAGCCATCTTGTCGTATCGAGCAAACATCTTGTGTTTGCGCTTCTCAAAAATACGTCCCATAATCCTGATTATTAAGGTCCGGCAAACTTAACACTTCGCTTCTGTCTGCACAATAGGCATTTTCAACGCCATATTATGTTCCTATGCTATACATTTGCGATATATGTTCCTGGAGAATACCATCAATAGAGGAAGGAAACATGGATGGATTGAAGTCATCTGTGGCTCTATGTTTTCTGGTAAAACAGAAGAACTCATTCGACGCATGAAGCGCGCTGAGTTTGCAAAAATGAAGGTCGAAATATTCAAACCTAAAATCGACGTTCGTTATAGCGAAGAAAACGTTGTAAGTCACGATCAGACAGCCATTCGATCTACCGCCATTGAGCATAGCTCGCAATTGCTCATCTTGGCCTCCGATGTCGAAGTAGTCGGAATCGATGAAGCTCAATTCTTTGATGAAGGCCTCCCCGAGGTGTGCAATCAACTCGCCAATATGGGAATCCGCGTTATCATCGCCGGATTGGACATGGACTACCTCGGAAGGCCATTTGGTCCAATGCCACACCTGCTTGCAATTGCAGAATTTGTGACCAAAGTGCACGCTATCTGCGTGCAAACAGGAAATCTTGCTCATCACTCCTACCGAATTAGCGAAGGAGACAGTCTTGTGATGCTCGGTGAAAAAGAAAGTTATATTCCCCTATCAAGAGAAGCATTCAATGAGGCCATGAAAAATAAAAAACAAGAATGAGTTTGAAACTCCAAGAAATAGAGCTCATTCTCAACTCGACGGTGGTAGGCAACACCAATGAACGGATCATTAATGAACTTGCTACCGATAGTCGGCGCGTCAACTTTCCCGATACAGCCATCTATTTCGCCATCAAAGGAAAAAACCACGATGGTCATCAATACATCGATGAATGTTATCGCAAAGGTGTAAGATGCTTTGTCTGTGAGGTAAATCCCGACACAGATGCCTACGCTGATGCAACTTTTTTTCTGGTAAACAACTCAATACTCGCCCTTCAAAAAGTAGCGGCAGCTCATCGCAATAAGTTCATTATTCCTATTATTGGAATAACAGGAAGCAATGGAAAAACTATCGTGAAAGAATGGCTCAATCAGCTCCTTTCGCCAGTATTTCAAATCATTAGAAGCCCAAAAAGTTATAACTCACAGATAGGAGTTCCCCTGAGCGTTTGGAACATTGAAACCGAACATTCACTCGGTATTTTCGAAGCAGGCATCAGCGAACCCGGCGAAATGAATGCCCTCGCAGAAGTCATCCGACCCAGCATAGGGATTTTTACCACCCTCGGCGAAGCGCATCTAGAGAATTTTCCTTCCAAACAAGATCTGGCAAAGGAAAAAGCAAAGCTATTTCGCTTATCAGAAGTAGTTATTTATCCTAAAAAACTAGATATAATTACTGATGCACTCCATCTTATTGCCCCAGACACGAAGCATTTCACGTGGTCGCTCGAAGGCGACGGCGATGTGAATATTTCAGAGGTGCGCTTCTTTGAAAAGAAAATTTTCTTCGACTTTCACTCCTACCGATTCCAAGGCAGTATTGAGATACCTTTTGGAGATATTGCATCCTTGGAAAATGCTGTGAGCGCACTTACCGCTTGTATCTACCTCGGACTGGACCCCAATCTGTTCGCAAATACTTTCAAAAAACTACATCCCGTAGAGTTGCGAATGCAAATTGTAGTTGGTTCAAATAACAACGTCGTTATCAACGATGCATATAGCTCGGATATCCACAGTCTCGAAATAGCTCTCGATTATATGGAACGACATTCTAAAGGAAAACCAACATTGGTAATTCTTTCAGACATCGTTCAGAGTGGATGGAGCCCCGAAAAACTTCATGAAAAAATAAATCAACTTCTCGTAAATAAAAAAACCGAACGAATATTCGGTATTGGACCCGGATTTATTGAATACAAACACAAATATCAAATTCCCGGAACCTTCTTCAATACTACTGAAGAATTATTGAAAGAAATAAAGCCGAATGAACATTCGGGCAGAATGATTCTTGTAAAAGGCGCGCGCGAGTTCCGGTTCGAAAGAGTTGTCAATCTTTTTCGTGAAAAAAGTCATGAGACCGTGCTTGAGGTAGACCTCGCGGCTATCGCTCACAACATGCATTTTTTCAAAAGAAAAATCGGTCCGTCTACCAAGCTAATGGTAATGGTGAAAGCTGGAGGATATGGCACCGGCTCTGCTGAAATCGCTAAAACACTTGAGTTTAATAAAGCCGATTATCTCGCTGTCGCCTATATAGACGAGGGTATCGCCCTCCGCGAAGCGGGTGTATCACTTCCTATCATGGTGCTCAACTCCGAGCTTTCGGGAATGAAGGCAATGGTTCAAAACAAACTGGAACCAGAGATTTTTTCTTTCGACAGTCTCAAGGCTCTGCTCCAGACACTGGAAGATACTCAATATCCCGGCCTCTATCCCGTGCACATCAAATTGGACACTGGCATGCACCGATTGGGTTTTGAGTCAGACCATATCGAAGAGCTGTGCAACCAATTGAATATGCAGCGTCGCCTCCATGTTGTAAGTATTTTTACTCACCTTGCCGCCGCTGACGCACCGCAACATGATGATTTTACTCAGCAACAAATTTCGCTCTTTGAGTTAATGTCATCACAGATAGCGAAAACCCTCGGCTATCAACCCCTCCTGCATGCGGCCAACACCGGAGCGATTCAACGCCATCCCAACGCGCGCTTTGATATGGTAAGGCTGGGAATAGGCCTCTACGGTATCAGCACTATTCCGGAAGAGCAATCTTCGTTGCGAACTGTGGCTACCCTAAAAACTACTATATCCCAAATAAAACAAATCAAGAAAGGTGAAAGCATTGGATACAACAGAGCCTATATCGCCCAAAAGGATATGACCATTGCAACCATACCAGTTGGTTATGCCGATGGCTTGAGAAGAAACCTCAGTAATGAAAAAGGCTCAGTTTGGATAAATGGCAGTGTTTGCAATATCGTCGGGAATGTTTGCATGGACATGACAATGATCGATATCTCAAATGCCACAGCCAAGGAACATGACGAAGTCATTGTTTTTGGCGCACAACACGACATCAGTATCATTGCTGCAAATTCCGGCACCATCCCCTATGAAATTCTCACCTCTATTTCCCACCGGGTCAATAGGAGATATATTGAAGAATAAATTATATGCATATCGCATAAGATTGTTTTGGTAGTGATTTTTTACCTTTGTTTGTACTCCGTTTAATATGATTATGAAACTTATTTCCTCAATTATTGCCACCCTCGTGCTATGCGGTGTGGTTTCAGCGCAAAACCTCCCTTATGTCCAAGGCGAAATCATTGTGATGACGCAAGAAAAAGGTGACATCAACAAACTCGCTCAGGACCTGAACCGAGAACATGGCGTTTTCGCTCGAGTCGAAGTGAAAGAATTGCTGAGCGCCCCCATGCGCACCTGGCTCATTGGCTTTGATGAATCTGCGGTTTCGATGAGCGAAATGCTCTATTCAACCAAGAAAAACACTAATGTAAAACTCGCTCAAACCAACAAGATTCTAGAAGAGCGTGTAATCCCAAACGATCCTTTCTTTAGTCAACAATGGCACCATGCCAATGGCAATGACAGAGATATCGACTCACCCGAAGCATGGGACATTACCACTGGCGGCCTCACTACCACAGGCGATGAAATCGTGGTGTGTGTAGTTGAAAATAATGGTTCGAATTGGCAACAGGCAGATATCGTGGACAACCATTGGGTAAATAACAATGAAATCCCCGATAATGGAATCGACGACGATGAAAACGGCTACGTTGATGACTACGATGGATGGCACGTGGTAAATCTCAATGACAACCTCGGCACCGGCAATCACGGCACACAAGTCAGCAGTATGATCGGTGCAAAGGGAGACAATTCCACCGGTATTACTGGGGTAAACTGGAATGTGAAAATCATGCAGGTTCAGCTTGGTAGCATCGTTGAATCTCGCGTTGTGGCCTCTTATTCTTATGCCCTCACCATGAGAAAGCTATACAATCAAACCAATGGTGAAAAGGGAGCATTCGTGGTTGCCACCAATAGCTCTTGGGGCATCGACGGCGGACAACCTTCTGAAGCGCCCATTTGGTGTGCAATGTATGACTCACTCGGAACATACGGAGTGATCAGTTGTGGTGCTACTGCCAACAATGACGTGAACATCGATTTAGTGGGCGACCTACCTACAGCC
The DNA here is from genome assembly GCA_947457285.1 of Flavobacteriales bacterium. Lineage (GTDB taxonomy): Bacteria > Bacteroidota > Bacteroidia > Flavobacteriales_D > Sanyastnellaceae > JAIXWP01. The sequence goes on from CANGVZ010000072.1 coordinate 4,674, forward strand.
TGCCCAAGTGAATATCTCGTATCTGTAACTGCTACCGACAACAACGACGTACGAACCTTCAGTGGTTATGGTACTACTCACGTAGATCTTGGTGCACCTGGCGAAGACGTTTTCTTGGCTGGCAACAATAATTACAACACCACCAGCGGAACCTCTTTCGCAACACCTTGCGTAGCCGGTGCGATTGCCCTGCTTTACAGCGCTCCCTGTACAAGCTTTATGGCGCAGGTTTACGCAGATCCTTCATTGGCTGCCGAATTGATGATCAATTATATACTCAATGGTGTTGATCCAGTCAGCAATCTCGCAGAAGAAACCGTCACCGGGGGCAGATTGAATGTGAAAACAAGTCTCGATCTGTTGTTGGCAGCTTGCTCCAACAATCCTTGCTTTACCCCATTCAACGTGACTGCAGAATTAGAAACAGGAACCCTCAATTATACATTCTCTTGGAACACGATTGATGATACCCAAACATATAATTTTAGATACCGAATTGTAGGTGAAACAGCTTGGACCGATCTCAACAACATCGAACAAGAGTCCATTACCATCAATAATTTATCGTCGTGTACAGAATATGAATATCAGGTTCAAGCCAATTGCACCGAAGGGACAAGCGACTGGTCAGCTATATTCACACTTTTGAGTGATGGATGTTGCCTCAATCCAGAAATTGTTTTCATTAATAATGTAACATCCAATTCAGGCGAAATACAGTGGAGTAGCGTTACTGCTGCCGAATCCTATACTATTGCTCTAACTGCGGATGGTGCCACCACTTTGATCGAAGGACTACAAGGTCTAAGCTACAGTTTGACTGACTTAATGCCTTGTACTGACTATTTTGTTCAAGTATATTCTGTTTGTGGCTCCAATTTACTCGCGCCTCCAGTATCATACCCGCTAAGTACCTTCGGATGTGGCTCATGTACTGATTTTGAATACTGCGCAGTAACAGCAGATAGCGAACTCGAATGGATAGCTTCTGTTGAAGTGAACAACCTTTCGAATAGCTCCGGAAGCAACAATGGATATATATTTTTCTCTGATATCTCTACCTCACTTCAAATTGGTAATACCTATGATTTGACATTCACGCCAGGTTTTGACGGCTCAGAATATGATGAGTACTTCAAAGCTTGGATTGACTATAATGGTGATGGAGTGTTCCAAGATTCCGAAGAAATATTCGACTCTGGTGATGGCTCACCAAATGCTGTAACTGGAACCTTTGATGTTCCGGTAAATGCTACACTTGGTTCTACTCGATTGCGCGTTGGTATGTCTTATTTCGGATTTTTCGGTGGTGGTGTGCCTCCACAATGCGGGGAAATTTCGTATGGTGAATATGAAGACTACTGCGTGACAATTGAAGATCTCTCCAATGTAAAAGATGATCAGTCACTAGCCCTTCAAATATTACCGAATCCGGCAAGCGATGTAATACGTTGGAATGAGTCGGTCGAAGAGATGATTATCTACAACGTATCAGGACAAAAAGTAATGGATAAAAGAAACCTCAATCAGAGAGAGCTTTCCATAAAAGAGCTTCCTGCGGGCGTTTATTTCATCCAAGCAACCGGTAAGCAAAACAAGGTTTATAACAACAAATTAGTTGTTTCCCGTTAAACAGAAGCACGACCTGCTGGTTTTTTGTATATTTAGCTTTCTCTTAATGAGATAAGCTCTACTTTTACATTCCCGATGAATAAACTGTTACGATATATACTTATCGCTCTTTGCCTCGTCTGTAGCTCTGCACAGCTATGGGCAACGCATAATAGAGCAGGAGAAATTCGATATCGTAGAGTTTCTGGTTTCACATACGAAATCACCATCATCACATTTACCAAAGAATCTGCACCCGCTGATCGCCCTTATCTAAAAATTCGTTGGGGCGATGAAGCTCCAAACACTCCCGAAAGCGATCTCGACAGTTTGGAACGCACATTTCAAGACCCAACAGTAGGTGTTGATATCAAAAGAAATGAATACGTTGGGACGCACACCTATAGCGGGCCAGGTTCATTCACCATTATCGTTGAAGACCCAAACAGAAATGACGGCGTCAACAATATCCTCGCCTCCATCAACCAAATTTTCTGTATCGCTTCCACCATCATTATTAGTCCTCTGACAGGACAAAATAATAGTGTGGAACTTCTGAACCTTCCCATTCAAGACGCTTGCATCAATCAACCGTGGAACCATAATCCCGGAGCCTACGACCCCGATGGAGATGAACTTGTATTCAGCCTCGTGCCTTGTATGGGCGAAAACTGTGAGCCACTGCTCGGCTGGGAACTCCCCTCTGACTGGACCAACGAAACCACCGATAGCTTTGTAATCGATCCAGCAACTGGCGAAATCAGTTGGAACGTGCCCTTGTATAGCGGTGAATACAATATCGCCATTCAAGTCGATGAGTTTCGAAATGGTGTACTGGTGGGACGAGTGATTCGAGACATGCAAATCACCGTCGTAAACTGCAGCAATCAACCTCCAAACATTCTTCCTCTACCCGACTATTGCATCGGTGCCGGTGAGTTCCTCGAGTTTTTTGTTGATGCAATCGATCCTAACAACAACGCAATCACACTCTCCGCTGTTGGTGGTCCTATTTCTGGAGTCGAACATCCCGCTACATTCCAACCAAATATTGGAAGATTCACTTGGACTCCTCAATGCGAAGAAATCCGAAACCAACCCTACAGTGTGCTCTTCAAAGCCACAGACAATGGGTTTATTCCACTCACTGACGTCGAAACCACCACTATCAGAGTGGTGGCACCAAGGGTCGAAAACCCCGTGGCAACGGCGGCAGGCAATAGCATGAACCTTTCATGGGATATCAACTCTTGCATTGGTGTTCTCACACCGTTTCAACAAACACAAGTGCGTTACAAAATATATCGACGCAACAACGAATATGGATTTACTCCCGAAGATTGTGAACTTGGTGTGCCTGCATACACCGGCTATATTTACGTGGGCGAAACAGTAGGCGCAAATAACACCACATTCGTTGACAACACCGTCAACTTTGGTGGAGTGTACTGCTACATGGTCGTTACCTGTTGGCCTGATGGCGCTGAAAGCTACGCCAGCGAAGAGTTTTGTGATACCATCCGAAAAGACAGTCCTGTCATTACAAACGTCACGGTAGACTTTACCGATCTTTTTGCAGGGCAAAACACCATCTGCTGGTCACCACCTACTGAGCTCGACACGCTCGTGTATCCCGGACCTTATCAATACAGATTGCTCTACTCCAACGATGGTAGCATGCCTGATGAAGTTGTGTACACAAGCAATTCATCACCTTTCTTGATTTGGGGAGATACTTGTTTTGTGCATCCAAGCATCAACACATTCAACGCTCAGGGCAAATACATTGTGGAGTTTTATGCGCAAGATGAATTGATTGTTTCTTCTCGTGATGCGTCGTCGGTTTTCCTTCAGCTCATCCCGGGTGACAATCAAATGACCTTGAACATGAATTTTGATGTGCCGTGGATCAACACAGAATTTGAAATATATCGCAAGGCGCCAGGTGAATCTGATTTTACATTGATCGCGACAAGCAATACTACTTCCTATATCGACACTGGACTCAGCAACAACGAAGAATATTGCTACAAAGTGAAAAGCATTGGTAGCTATTTTGCCGAAGGAGTGCTGGATCCTCTGATCAACTGGAGTCAGGAAAATTGCAATCAGCCTTATGATCAAACACCGCCTTGTCCTCCTTCGCTTTCTATGAATGATGAGTGCGAAAATTTCCTGGCTGA